>DYOT01000002.1:0-23863 GCA_020720345.1 Candidatus Caenarcanum sp. | reverse complement strand
AAGAGCTTGTCAGAAAAGGAACCAGTGAGAAAGAAGCGGATAATCTATTAGTAACGGCTTTTACTCTTCTTTTAGATTCTCCCATTGTTAATCAGACTAAAAAAATACTTGCAAAAACCTTTCAGGGAAAACTGGGAGCATAATTGCTGCAATATTCTTCAATCTGCTGTTTTGTAAATTCAAATGAATCTGCTTTATTAAAATAATAATTTTTATACCAGCTTATAGTTTTTTCAAGAGCCTGATTAATATCATAAACAGGCTGCCAGCCTAATTTTTCCTTTGCCTTGCTTATATCAAGGCTTAAAAAAGCGGCTTCTTTCATATTTTTGTCAGAAATTATTTTATAATTTCCGCTGCGAAGTGGGAGTGAAGAGCCTGAAGGTTCGGCTTTGCCGACCTGCAAGGCTGAGCTCATTCCTGTACCCCAGAGCTCTAAAGATTTTTGAATAATTTGCTCAACCGTCATAACAGAATTTTTATCTGGACCAAAATTCCAGCCTTCAGCGTATTTAGCAGGATTTTCGTTTAATTTTGCTGCGAGATGCAAATAACCTGATACGCATTCCATAACATGCTGCCATGGTCTTGTCGCATGAGGATTTCTAATAATTATATCTTCTTCTTTTGACAAAGCACGGACAAAATCAGGGATAAGTCTGTCTTCAGCCCAGTCTCCGCCGCCAATTACATTGCCTGCCCTTGCCGAAGCAAGAGCTGTCTTATGATTAATGCCGTAATTTGCGGGATTAAAATAAGAATTCCGATAAGCGGAAGTTACAAGTTCAGCTGCCCCTTTACTCGCACTGTATGGATCATAACCGCCCATAGGATTATTTTCAGAAAAACTGCATGCATTCCCGGAATTTTCGTAGCATTTATCGCTGGTAACATTAACAATAACGCATTTTAAATTACTTTTTCTAACAGCTTCAAGGATATTTACAGTTCCCATGATGTTTGTTTCAAAAGTCAGGTGCGGTTCGGAATAAGAACGCCTTACAAGTGGCTGTGCCGCCAGATGAAATATAAAATCCGGTTTATGCTTATTTATTACACTTTCAACAAGGTCTTTATCTCTTATATCGCCAATAATACCGGTTAATTTTTTTTCAAGCACCAACTCCCTGTAAAGGCTCGGGTCGGTATCAGGCTCAAGGGAAAAACCGACAACTTCAGCGCCAAGAAGCAAAAGCCATAAGCTCAGCCAGCTTCCTTTAAATCCGGTATGTCCGGTTACAAGAACTTTTTTATTTTGATATGTTTGATTAAAAAGCTGGTTCATTTAAATTTTATTCTTTCCATATTTTCCATTCTGCTTTATCAGAACTCCAGAGGTTTTCAAGCTCCTGCTTGTCTCTTAATGTATCCATTGGTTTCCAGAAACCATAATGCCTGTAAGCTGCAAGCTGATTATCTACGGTAAGTCTTTCCATCGGCTGTTTTTCCAATAATACATCGCCTTCAATATAGTCAAATATATCCGGCTCGAAAACAAAAAATCCGCCGTTTATCCACGCATCATCACTTTTGGGCTTTTCTTGAAACTTTATTACATCACTGTTATTGTCGAGGCTTAAAGCTCCAAACCTCCCTGCTGGCTGAACAGCAGTTATTGTAGCAAGTTTTTTGTGCTCTTTATGATGATTTACGAGTTCAGGAATATTTATATTACCCACACCATCGCCATAAGTGAGCATAAATGTTTCATTGCCTATATAATCCTGAGCTTTTTTAATTCTTCCGCCTGTTAAAGTCCCGATACCTGTATCAACAAGTGTTATTTTCCAGGGTTCAGTCTTTGATTTGTTAATTTCAACCGTATTACTGCTTAAATCTATTGTCAGATCAGAATTATGCAGGAAATAATTAGTAAAATATTCCTTAATTACATATCCTTTGTATCCCAATAAAACAATAAAATCATTGTATCCATAATAGGAATATATTTTCATAACATGCCAGAGAATTGGATAATCGCCTATTTCTAACATAGGTTTAGGTCTATACTGGCTTTCTTCAGTAATTCTTGTTCCAAAGCCGCCGGCTAAAATTACTACTTTCATAGTCTTAAAGTTTTTTCTCTTACGTCAGGTTTAATTATAGCTTAAATTGGGTCCTGGTTAAATAAGTTATTATTTTTTTATAGAAGGGACTGTATTTTCTTCATGATGAGCCCATGCTGAATGATTATGAATGCTCTCATGTGCTTCGCAGTCAATTTCAAACCATGTGACGTCAGGAAGTTTTCTTATTTCACAAATAACATCCCTTAAAATATCTTCAACGAATTTGGGATTATTATAAGCCTGTTCCGTAACAAATTTTTCATCCTCACGCTTTAAAAGAGGATAAATAGGACAGCTCCCGCATTTTTCTATTAATTCTATAAGGTCTTCGAGCCAAATAATTTTTTCGGGATTATAACTTATTCTGGCTTTGACTATGGTTCGTTGATTATGCGCTCCGTAATCAGAAATTTCCTTGCTGCAAGGACAAAGTGTGGTTACAGGAACAGCGACTCCCAGTATAAATTTATAATCATCTTCGTTTAAAACTCCTTCAAAAGAGCATTTATAGCCCATAGGGCTGGAAAGTTTGCTTAAAGGAGCCTGTTTCTCTATAAAATACTTAAATTCAAACCTGACTTTTGCTCTTTTTGCCTGAAGCTGTTTTTTCATTTCCAGAAGGCAGCCTTCTATGTCAACGCCAAGAAGTTTTTTCTGTCCCCATTCGCAAAGAATTTCAATAAAACGGGACATATGAGTGCCTCGATATTCCTTCGGCAGTGATACGCTCATTTTTGCTTTTGCGCTTACAACCTGCTCCGAATCATTTTTCCTCTGAATAATTAAGGGGACTTCAACATCCCTGACACCCACGCTCTGAATATCTATACCTCTGCTATCAGCCAAGTTTTGGACATCTTTAAGTTCTGAATAATTCATCTTTATAGCAAGTACTCGTTTTAATGTGGCGTGCCACTTAATATGTAATCGATTCATAAATCGTGTACTTATCAAGAAGCCAGGACTAATTAATTTGCGTCAGGTTCAGCGTTTTTTTCATCAATTATGTCAAATTCTTTTTGAAGTTCATCCAGCTCTTTTGATGAAAGCGCTTTTAAAAGCTTTTTAGCCGCCGCTTTTTGAATATGGAGAGGCGCGACTCTTAACAGTTCAATTGCTTTAATCATGACAGGATCGCTGTCATACCATCTGCTTCCCTTGCCTTCATATTTTTTGACTGTCTGATAAACCTTTTCTATAATATCGGATGCTATAATATCCTGAAGTTTCAATATAAAATCAGCAGCCATATCTTTTGAATCATCTGGAGACAAGGACAAAAGTTCCATTGCTTCGCTTAAAGTTGGATCATTATCATACCATCGACGTTGACAATCCATTAATTTTTCCTTTATATGTTTATCGAATTTATGTTTATAACATTTTAATTATACTATATTAGCAATTTTTTAGGAAACAAGTAGTAAATAAAATTCTTTAGTTTATCGCCTAATAAAAAAGACCTGTTAAAGGTCTTTAAAAAAAATGCCCTGGGCCGGACTTGAACCGGCACTAGGTGTGAGCCTAATCGGATTTTAAGTCCGACGCGTCTACCATTCCGCCACCAAGGCTTGTTGGTTTATTTTACCGTGTAAACATAATATAATAAACTTTTTTTTTAGTCTATACATGTTTTATTGCTAATCCTAGAGGAAAATTCACTGAATGATTTTAGATGAATTTCTGGAAATCGCTAAAAAAATTATTATAAAGCATTATTAAAGATAAAAATAATCATGCCGATAAATAATATGAAGGAATGTTAAGGAATTAGGAAGAAGAAGGGAATTAATTATGGGTTTAGCAGCCAGCCAGTCAAGATTTTTGCAATTGACAGCAAGACAAACCGATCTTGAATTTAAGGGTCAGCAAATTAACCAGGCGAGAACCGCCAATGCATACGAGATGGAAAAAATGGTCGCTAAGTTAACGGAGTTATCAAAACAAATCGACCCTAACGATAGCGGGCTTATTCTCAATCCTGTACTTTACAATCAAATTGAAAATGAGCTTTCCAGTAAGCAATCCATAGATAGAAACTACGAACTTGATCTTAAAAACGTTGATACTCTCCACAATGAAGTGCAAACAGAAGTTGAAGCCGTAAAAAAAGTTATAGATAAAAACGTTGATATGATTTTTAAAACGTTTGCCTAACGACTTATTTGGTCTATAGATTCTTTCGGTGCTACTATGGAAACTGCGTAAGGATTATTGAAATATTTATTAGCTACAGTAATTATATCTTGAGCTGTTACGGAATTAATCAGCTCAGGAAAACTGTAATTATATTTATAACCTTTGCCTATTGTTTCAAATGCACCATAATTATGGGCTTTTTGCAGATTGGTTTCCTGCGATAAAGCAAATTTGCCGGTAATTTTTTGTTTAACTTCGCTTAATTCTGTATCACTTAAAAGCTCTGTCTTTATCTTATAAATTTCCTGTAAAAAATTATCCCTTACCAGCTTTGCATTCTCGGGCTGAGTTCCTATATAAAGGAAAAAAGAGCTGTTATCTATTCTTGAAGGGTAAGAGCTGCTGACGTTATAAGCCAAGCCCTGTTTCTTTCTCATTTCAACAAACAACCTTGAACTAAGTCCGTCTCCAAGAACGGAATTAATTACTTTTAAAGTAGCAAATTCTTTATCTTGAGTAATTCCGCCTACACGCCAGCCAAGTATTATCCATGCAGCCTTTGTGTCTTGAGTTACGGCAGCCATTTTACCGGTTTTTAGAGGAGTAAATTGTGTCGGGAACTTGCTTAAATTGACTATATTTCCTTCTCTTTGAGGAAAAGCGGAATAAAATTTCTCTTCAATCTCTACCGGGCTTACATTGCCTGAAATTGAAACAATCATATTAGCAGGGATAAAGGTTTTTTGATAAAAATCAACAATATTTTCCCTGTTAATATTAGGAAGATTTTTTTCAACAACCTCTCCTACATTACCATAAGGGTGATCGGGGAAAATTGCTTTGTTAAAATTATCCATAGCATAGGAAAGAGGGGAATCTTTTGTTTGTTTAACCCCCTGAATAATGTCATTTTTTGTTTTTTCAATGTATTCATTATTAAAAGCCGGATTTTTCACTATGTCGACAAGCAGGTCAAATGCTTTATCAAAATTGGCTTTTGTGGATTTAAGCTGTATCTCAAAATAATCCGAATTTGCTGAGGGAGCAATTATTATTCCGGATTTATCAAGAGTTTCTGATATTTCATAAGCGGATTTGCTTGCAGTACCTTTAGTTAAAGTTCCTGCAATTACGTTAAGCATGCCCGGTACAGGATCAATCAGGTCGCCGCCTTTTACAAACAAACTTAGTGAAATAACGTTATTTGAATCATTTTTATTTGTTATAACCGTCATTCCGTTATCCATAACAGATTTTGTTACGCTTTTGTAAGTTTCCTGAGATTTAACAATTGATGCGGCATTGGTATTTTCAGGCATCAAAGCCGATATTGCCGCTCTGGAGTCCAGAAGATATTTTCTGGCGATGTTTTGAATATCCTGAGTGGTAATTTTATTAATATTATCAATATATTTAGTGTAACTTTCGATATTTTCACCTATAGTCATACTGTAACCTATAGAATTTGCAATATCTTCAGTAGATTCACTTTCATAAGTTCTGGAAATTGCCATTTGAGTTTTTGCCTTATTTAGCTCTGAATCACTAACTTTTCCATCACTTAATCTTTTAATTTCATTCATAATAGCTTTTTTAGCCAGAACATAATTTTGCGGCTCAAGTTCGGCATCAATAAATAAAATACTGTCATCTTTAAGCGAGTAATTGCCTGCAGAAATAGATGTAACAAGATTTTGTTTTTCTTTAATATTCTGATAAAGCCTTGAGCTTGCGCCATCGCCCAAAATAGAACCGATTAAATCAAGCGCACAGTTCTCTTTAATGCTTTTTGCAGGCACTCCCCTGAATCCTATTTCAAGATACCCTGTATTATATTTGCCTTTTTTAACCACTTCTGTGCTTTTTTGCAAATAAGGCTCTTTTTGATAGTTAGTTTTGAGGTGGGAAGGTTGATTTGAATTATTTTTATATTTTTCTTCAACCAGCTTAAGCATTTTATCGGTGTTAATATCTCCAACAATTACTGTGATCATATTAGCCGGGATATACCACTTATGATAATATTTAAAGATTTCTTCTCTTGATATGTTTTCAATGTTGCTTGCAGGACCGAGAGTAGTGTATTTATACGGATGATGCTTAAATAAAATACCGTTTAGATTCTCAAACACAACTGAATGAGGGTTATCATAAGACCTGCTTATTTCCTGTATTACCACTTTTCGTTCTTTTTTTAATTCATCGGGGGGAATAGCAGCATTTAAAAGCATATCAGCCTGAAGATCCAATGCGGTTTCAGCCTTTTGACTGGCTATTGTTGTATAAAAATGTGTAAAATCCTTGCTTGTAGCAGCATTATATACAGCGCCCTTTGCCTCTAAAATCCTTTCAGTTTCTCCAAATATATGAGCTTTTGTTCCCTTAAAGAAAAGATGTTCTAAGAAATGCGAAACCCCGTTGTTTTGGGGATTTTCATTCATTGACCCTGTTTTGACCCAGGTATCAATTGTTACTATAGGGCTTGAATGGTCTTCCTTTATTACAACAGTTTGACCATTCGGCAGGTGAAAAGTTTTTATAGGACTGGAAGCATCAATTGCAAAGCAGTGCGGACTGATTAACATGACAGCTATAGTTAAAAATAGGCTGATTAAAAGATTTTTAAACATTTTTATTTCCCCATCCCTTTTTTATATTAAATACTCATTTTAATACAAAATAGCATGTTCAAAAAATTACGACAAGAAAAGGAATTTTTAATCCAGTTTTGATCTTGAAGAGACAAGTTTAATTTCAGAAATACTGTCATATTGATTTCCGAGCATAATTTTTTCCGCATCTTCAAGAATTTTTACTACTTCATAACCATTGAGCCCGTCGCTTCGAGGTTTTATTTTATTTTCAATACAGCTGAGAAAATGCTGGCATTCGAGTTTCAAAGGTTCTATTTCAATGTAATCAGGCATTTCGATAATTCTTTTTTCGGGAGAAAAATTATCGTAAATCACCAGTTTATTTTCAGAAAGCGTATCATCAAGAACAGCAGTGGCTTCAGTTCCCCTTACTGTGAGCATAACCCGCTTAACAGGATTAATCCAGCTATCGCTAAGATGGACATTAATATTATCTTCGAAATTAATATTTATATGTGTTATATCAATAATTCCGTCATCATTTACAGAACACCCTACGGCAGATTTAACGCTAAGAGGTTTTTTATCAAGAACATAAGCCGCCATAGAAAGATCATGCGGTGTTAAATCCCACATTACGCTTCTGTCATTTCTGAAAAAATTTACATTTAGCCTGTCGCTCTGAAGGTATTTAATTTCCCCCAGTGCGCCTTCTTTTATCAGGGATCTTAATCTGGTAACGGCAGGATGATAAAGCAGCAAGTGCCCTACCATAAGTACAAGACCTTTTTGGTCTGCAAGTTCGGTTAATTCCTTTGCTTCTTCGCTGCTTGTAGCGACTGGTTTTTCAACATACACGTTTTTTCCTGCTAAAAGAGCTTTTTTAACAAGTGCATAATGAGTATGACCCGGGGTTGCTATTACAACGCCTTTTATTTCCTGAGTTTCAAGTAATTCATTAAAATCGCAAATACATTTAATTCCATTATATTGGGAAGAAATAGCGCAAATTGTATCAGAATCCATATCGCAGACACTGTATAAAGCCTCAAGGTTGTAAAAATTCCTGACGAGATTTTTACCCCATATTCCGCAACCTATTACCGCTACTTTTGGTCCTTTATAACTCAAACTTGCTACTCCTGATGTTTATATCTAACTTAAATTATTTTCCATGTGTTTTAATTTTATTTTTGCCTCTTGCCAGAATGCCTCCAGCTCATCAATATTATACTCGGCTAAATCTTTTGAAGCCATACTTTCCATTAGCTGAAATCTTTTTTTGAATTTTTTATTAGCGCCGATAAGAGCAATTTCAGGGTCAATACCATGCCAGCGAGCAACATTTACAAGCGAAAATAAAATGTCGCCAAATTCTTCTTCCATTCCTTTTTTGTTGTTTTTTTCAACATCCTGTTTGAATTCTTCAATTTCAGACCTGAAACAATCCCATAAAGATTGGACATCAGTCCATTCAAATCCTGATTTAACAGCCTTTTTGCTTAATTCCTGCGCAGCCAGAAGAGCGGGAAGCGTTTCTGCTATTCCTGACAGAGCGGATTTTCGCTCAGGTTTTTCCTGTCTTTTTAATTTTTCCCAGTTAACCATTACTTCATCAGAGTTTTTAACTTCCAGTCCCGCAAAAACATGCGGATGCCGGCGTATTAATTTGTCATTAATAGCTTTTGCAACATCATCTATAGTATATTTATTGTCCTCAGAAGCAATTTGCGAATGAAGCACTACCTGAAGCAACACATCTCCGAGTTCTTCTTTTAAGTTTTCATCATCGCCCTTGTCAATGGCATCAAGAGCTTCATAAGTTTCTTGCAAAAGATTTTCTCTTAAAGACTTATGAGTCTGCTCTCTGTCCCAAGGGCATCCCTGCGGAGATCTTAATAAGGCTATTGTTTCGATTAATTTTTTTAAATTTTCTAGTCCCATGGGAAAATATTATCATAAAAATACTATGAAATGACAGAGTCCCTTTGTGCAAATATATATTAATTCACTGTCAACAGCATTGGCTTAACAAATACACCCCTGCTTTCTTCTTCTATCCAGATTTGGATTGTATCTTTGAAATTTTTCTCTTTAACTTCTTCTTTTAATATAACTGCGTATTCATAGTCAAAAAACTGAACTTTTTCTTTTTTTTCAATATAAAACTCTGAGCTGCCGCATTTGGTGCAGAATTTTTCAACAGGAATCAAGCGGCTTCTTGAAAAAAATGCTTTTCGTTTGGAAGAACAACAATCGCATCTTAATATTTGCCAGAAAATTTTTATCTGGTATCCGCAGTCGGGACAAAAGCTTCCCGAAGCTAAAGGATAAACCCTGTCATGAGAACATTTTGGTTTGTTAGTCAAAAAACTTAACACATTATCTCCATAAGTATATACTAAGTTATATACTTATATAATAAAAATAATTTTGCTCACGTCAAAATTTTATATAAGATTATTACAATTTATTTACAATTTTAGATTTATTTAAGTCCAAAAAACTTTAAAATGGCGGTTATTAATGACAAGAAAAATTCTTTAATAACATTCCATGGATTTGTTTCTTCTACTTCAACAGCATCTTCGCCTAAAAGTCTTTTTGTTTCTTCGGAAATTTCAATTTTATCCCCGTCGTCTCCACGAATATTAATGTAGCCTCCCTGCGATTTTGATCCTCCATCATTTGCCGTACTAATTGTAGGTCTGATTAAGTCAACTTTGCCCGGTTGAATAGGGCGCATGTCCATAGCTGCAACTCCTGAAATTTTATTTTTTAAAAAATATATAACAAAAAGCGCTATTTATATAAAAACATTATACACTACAGATGTAGTTTTTTGAACATTTGTAAATTTTAATGCTTGTAATCATTTTTCTTATGTAATTGCCGAAAGCCTTGATAATATTTAACTCCGCTTGTTATTATCAACACACGGAATTCCATTACCAAAATCTTAGTATTAAGTTTTATTAAGAAATTACGATATCTTTATTAATAATATGGAAATTTTTATAAGGATTTTTATAATTTCTTATAATGTGAGGTTTTATTATAAGTACACGTTTTAATAAGTTAGGTATAAACATGAAAATAAATATCAACATTCCTAAAACCTCTTCACAAAATTCAGGCGCATCCGATGAAACAAATGAAACCCGGGAAAATCAGTCTGCAAAACAAAGTCCTGAGACGAATTCTAAAACTGTTTATGACAGCAAAACTTCGGCTAAGCAAAGCTTATTTGCAGCTCAAAATAACACATCAAGCCGTAATTTAAACGCAAAATATAATGTTATAAGTTTGGAAAATCAGGCAAAGCTTATAAAACAGCTTCTCAGTTTTCCTGATGATATTGAAAGTCTTTTAAGTACATTTTTGTCCGAAAAAACTTCTGAAGAAATAATGGAAACCCTGTTAAAACAACCTGAACAAACTATTAATATCTCATTAATCAAGGAGATGCTAGGGAATAATTCAAAGCAATCTATGGATAAGCTTATAAAACTTTTTCAGCAGTTATATGGAGGAACTCAAAATACAGAACAGTTAAAAGAAATAATGTCTTTATTAAGTCAAATTACTCCTAAAAAGGACTCAACCCCGCAGGAAGTTATTAAAAATTTAATTTTGCTGTATCTTCCCTGGTTTCCATTAGCAGAAAAGCAGGATTTGCAGATAAGATTTGAAAAACATAATAGCAGCGAGGAAGAAGACTCTGAACAAACAGCACTGGTAATTTATATTTCTACAATAAATTTGGGAAGATTCAAGGTTGTAATCTTGTTAAACCTTTCATCAATTAAAATACAGATAGAAAATTATGAAAAAGAATCACAAGGAGAGAAAAACAGAAAAGATTATCTGGAAAAAATATTAAGTGAAATAAATATGCAGACAAGAAAGGACAAAATTCAAACAACAACTGAGCTGTTAATTTCTGAACAAAAGGAAGCTAAAGAGGCGCAGGAAGAAAGGAAAAGAGAAGTTGTAATTTCTCCGGTCGGTAAAATTTCTCCGGTTGTTATTATTGTTGCTCAAAAAATAGCAAAAATTATTCTGGAAATGGATGAAAAGGCTTCTTTAATTGAAAAAAGAAGGGAAATGACTTAATAACACTCCCCATAATTAAAGGTAAAAAATTTTTTACCTAATCTCATACGAAAGTATGATTTTTTAAAAATACACTAAAATCCAACTCTTATCTTTCCGATAAATAAGAACAGAGAGGGGAAAAGAATATGAAGCTATATGGCGGAATTGACTTAAACGATGGAGGTATGGTTACTTCCATAAAGAGTATGATTCTTCAAACAGACATTATTGGCGTTATTAATGACAATATTCAGGGATTTAACAAGGTTGGATACCAGAGGAAAGTTCCTGTAGTATCATCATTTACCGAATTTTTCGGAACAAATGCTTTGTCTAAAAACGTAGATGAAGAAGTAGGCAGGATTAAACTCACAAAAAATCCTCTTGATCTGTCTTTAGCTTGCAAGGGATACTTTCAAACATTAACGCCTAATGGAATACAACTAACCAGAGATGGAAGATTTAAACTGGATAAAGACGGAAATCTCCTTACTATTCAGGATTACAAGGTTCTTTCCAGAAATGGTAAGCCCATTAAGTTAAGCAGTCTTCCAAAAGAATTGGAAGATATAAAAATTGATAAAGACGGAACTATTAGATATTTTGATGCGAAAAAACTCAAGCTGCAAACCGCAGGATTTATTTCTGTAGTTACAAACGAAGGTACAGTGCTTGAAAATCCCGATATAAAACAGGGATACGTTGAAGAGTCAAACGTTGCGCTTCAGCAAGAAGTTTTTAATATGATACCTGTAAGGCGTAATTTTCAGTCAAACAGGCAATTGTTTCTTATACAAAGTGATTCTCTATCCAAAGCAATACAGGAATTAGGAAGAATATAGGAATATAAATTATGGCTACATTTCAGGGTTCAATTTCAAAGCTTATAACAAATGCAAATACCATGTTCGATGCATTTGGCTATATTTCAACAAACGTTGCAAACTTAAATACAAACGGATTCAAAGCACAAAGGTTTGAAACATACTTAAACGTTGATGGAAGCCTCGAAGGAAAAATAAGAACGGACTACTCTAAAGGTGGTCTCATGAGAACAGGTAGAGATCTCGATATAGGAATAGATGGAGCCGGATTTGTTCCTGTTACAAGCAAAAATGGATCTATAGCCTACACAAGAGACGGTTCGTTTGCCGTAAATGCTGAAGGTTATATTGTTTCATCCGATGGATGGCTTGTTGCAGACGGCATCAAAGTTCCTGCAAACTACAACAAACTTAATATCAAAACTGACGGAACTGTAACAGTACTAAAAACAAATGAGACAAAGTGGGAAACAATAGGGAAAATTCCGCTTGTAATATTTAATAACCCTGAAGGACTTAACAAGCTTGAAGGCAATCGAGTCACAGAAACCAGCCAATCAGGAAAAGCAACCCTTCTTGCAGATAACAATAGTATTAAGCAGGGAACTCTTGAAAAAGCAAATGTTGATATATTTGCCTATGTTAATGATTCTTTAAAGCTTAACGGCAGTCTTATTTCCAGTACAAGACTTGTGAAAGTCCTTGATGACCTGTATAGAGAAGCAATTAACCTGCGACAATAATAATTTAATAATTTGAGGTATAAACAATATGGCTTTTAGTTTTAATGGTTCAATCGACAAAACAAATATGATACTTGACATACTGGGTGTCAAACAAAAGGCTCTCAGTTCCAATATAGCAAATGTCAACACTCCGGGTTATGTTAGACAGGATATAAGCTTTGAACAATGTCTTGGACAACTTGACAGCCCTCTGGAAACCAAAATGTCTAAAAAAATGGGTGCAAATCCAATAATGGAAGAGAAACAAGGAAAAGTAAATATTTCAGACGAACTTATAGCAATGCAAAAAAATGCCTTGTTTTATTCTGTAGCAACCAGAAGAGCAAATTCTTTATTTCAAGAACTAAAAACTATCGCACAGTTAGGAAAGTAGGTGGTATATGGGCATATTAGACTCAATAAATATAGGCGAATCAGCACTATCAGCACACGGAAAACGTATTGAAATAGCTGCAAAAAATATTGCAAACGTTGATACGCCTAATTATGTAAGAAAAATACCGACATTAGCAGCGTTGGATGACATTTCCTTTACCGGTTTACTTAACAGAATGAAGGATGATACTTTCAGCACAGGGGCTTTGCCTGTACAGTCAGGAGGAGTAAGGCTTACAGGAGTTGTCGAAGACCCTACTCCGGGTGAACTCATGTATGCGCCGGGACATCCTGATGCTGACAGAAACGGTTACGTAAGAAGATCAAATGTTAACCCCATGGTTGATATGGCTGATTCTATACTTGCTTCAAGAGCTTATGAGGCTAATATAGCTGTCGTTTCAATCGCGAAATCATTGGCTCAAAAGGCTGTAGAAATCGGAAGATAATTAAAAATATTTTAAAAAAAGAAAAACAATCAGGGAGAAGAGATGTTTAGCGAATCAATACAAAACATGATACAGGGTTCAAACATGAAATCCGCACAGGAAAGGGTTTTGCAAATAGAATCAATTCTTGCAAGCAAAACACAGGCTATTTCTTCGGCTTCCCCCACTGTTAAAAATACTCAAAATGATGCGAATCTTCCCAAATTCGCTGATTATATGAAAATAACTCCGCCACAGGGACTTAAATATAAGGTTGCAGAACTCCCGTCTCTTTCAAAAGGACAGATTAATGAAATAGTAAGTCAAGTTTGTGGCAAATATAAGATAGATGACAAGCTGGTAATGGCTTTAATTCAGCAGGAATCAAATTTTAACTCTTCTGCTGTTTCAAAATCCGGAGCTATAGGCTTAATGCAGTTAATGCCCGGAACAGCAAAAACCCTCGGTGTTCTAAATCCTTTTAGCATTGAACAAAATGTTGAAGGAGGAGTTAAACATTTAAAAAACATGTTGTCAAAATATAACGGAAATCTCATTCTTGCCCTCGCCGCTTATAATGCAGGTGCAGGAAGTGTTGATAAATACGGCGGAGTGCCGCCATATCCTGAAACACAGAATTACGTCAAAAAAATTCTTTCAAATTATTTAGGTTAATCTTTTTGCCATTGCGAGGAAAGACCAAAGTACATAGCAATGAGAATGGTACAAAAAAAGAGGGAAAATATGAGAGGTTATTACATACCAAAAATCCAGCTTCAGGCGGACATTACAGAAACAAGAGCTGTAACAGGCGAAAATCCGATGAGAATGCAATCAATTGGAACTTCCCCTGAGGTTTCCGGCTTTAAAGACGTTATGGCAGGGCTTGTAAAAGAAGTTGATGCCACGGTAAAAGCTCCTGACAAACTGCTGGAGAGTGCTATGCTCGGTAATGGCGCAGATATTCACGATGTTATGATTGCTATGTCAAAAGCTGAACTGGGTGTAAATATTGCAACACAGGTAACTACAAAAGTAATACAGGCGTATGAGAAAATAATATCAATTCAAGTGTAAAATAATCTGGTAAGTCTTCTTTTTTGGTGATAGTCATCACCTTTTTTAACTAATTGTTTAAAGCGTTGGGAATAAAGAAAAACCTGAAGGAGAGAAATCAAAATTGAATCCAAATGGATTATTACAGAATAAACAGGCTTTAGCCGGACTGGCAGTGGTTGCGGTTTTAATAATTGCATTGATTATTTTTATGGCTGCATCCGGTGGAAAAAAGGATGAAGGAGCCAAGCCCTCCCCTAGAATCAATAAAGACGTTACTCTTCTTCAAACTGAAAGTATGGGGAAAGCTCTTGAAATACAGGCTGTCCTCGCAAAAGAGCGCATTGCTGCCAGAACTGATCAAAAAGGTTCTAAAATTCAGCTTATTCTTTCCAAGGATGATAAAATTACCGAGGAACAAAAAGATAATGCCATTATTACCATAGTAAAAAGTGGTTTAATGGATAAAAACGTGGGGCTCGAAGTTTTTGACAAGGGTGATTTCACTTCTTCAAGAGAAGATAAGAGAATCAGACTTTCAAGAGCAATTAACGGTGAACTGGCAAGGCTTATAAGAAAATTACCCAAAATAAATGACGCTTCTGTCTTTATTTCAATGCCTAAAGATACTATTTTTACTTCAATGAAAGAGCAGACTACAGCCACTGTTCAGCTTGTAGTTGAACTAACAGAAGATAAACTTGACAGAAATATAATAAAATCTGTAATTAATCTTTTAATGGGCAGCATTGACGATCTTGAAGCGGCTAATATCTCTATTACCGATACAAATGGGAATGTTTATTCAAGCGTGGAAGATGCCAGCGCTAATATGCTCGACATGCAGCAGGATAAAGACACTTACATGAAGCAAAAAATAAACTCCCAGCTTGACAGGTTAATAGGAAAAGGCAATTATGTCGTAACAGTAAGCACTTATTTGAGAGAAGTTCCGGTAGAAACGTCAAAAATAAGCTATAATCCCGGAGGTTCTTCGGTTGGCAATAAACAAAGATTTATAGAAAACCTTGGAGACAATTCCAGAGATATAAGCAAGATGAGTAATGCTGTCAGTTCATATCTTCCCGGTGGATTGCCTTCTCCTGAATCAAGCGCTAACAGAAATTATTCACGTTCTGCTGAAGAATATAGCTATAGAGTCGGACAAATTCAGACAACAGAAATAAAGAAAACAGGTATTCTTGAGGAAATTTCTATTGCAGTTACTGTAAATCAGGGCTCCATGCCCGCAGGCATGACCCTAAAACAGCTTAAGGAACTTATTTCAAAAACGGCGAGTCCTAAGGCCAAAGCACAAAATGTTGAAATTGCCTTTGCTGAAAACTTAAATCCATATCTTGCCAGTGAAAGACCTGTCCAGCGACCTGAACCTGAAGCTTCAGGAAACCCATGGTGGACAGTAGCTGCTTTACTTGGAGCAGGTCTGCTTATAGGGCTTGTCTTTATAGCCGGAAGAAGTAAAGATGCTGCCAGTAAGCAGCAAAAAGAAATTGACCAGCTTTCTGAACGCACAATACAACAGGAAAAAGCTCTTCAGGATGCAAACCAGAAAGCATCCCAGCTTCAAAACATGCAGCAGCAAATGTATCAAACTATAACAACAAAACAGCAGCAACAACAGCAAATTCAGATGCAGCCGGCTATTCCTGACCTTAGAAACACAATTCAGGATATTCAAGATAATATCGAAGAGGGTATAGACGAAAAAGAATTTGTTACAACGCTAAAAAGCTGGATAGAAAGTCATAATTAAAATTTTATAAAGGAAGAAGAGCACAGAGTGCCTATAACCGCTTTAAATTCACAAGAATTCGCAAAAGACCTGGCTCAACAGGCTCTTAGTTATGTGCCTGCTGATTTAACCGAAGAGCAAAAAACTTATGTAGCCAAAAAAGTTTTTGATTTCAGCATTATTGCCGGAAATCATCTTATAGAGCGTTATAATCAAGAATTTAACGATGAACAGGCAAGAATTATTGTTCAGTTTATAGGCGAATGGACATTCCATAAATCTATAGACACGATAAGAGCAAAAATTCCAACTGATCATTGGGATGAAATTCTTCAGCAAGTTGCTTTTTCAGCTCTTCAAACGGCTATACAGTCGTTTTCGGAAGGAATAGACCAGATTAAAATAGCTGTAAATATTGAAGTGCAGGTTAATGGTGCTTATGAAGCCTGTATAAAAAAGCTTGCTAGTTCAGGGGTTATTCCTGAAGAACAAGTCAAGGAAATAATGTCTTATTCAAATGTTGATAAAATGGCAAAGGAATCTGGAGCTAATGTAGTTGAAGACGAAGAAAAGATATTGAAATATGCAGCTATAGCAATAGTGCTTAAGCAAATGTCCAAAGACAAAGTTGAAAGTCTTCTTGCGAATTTTGAAGAGGAAGAACAAAAGCATATCAGTACTTTTTTAAAAATAGAAGATATTGAACAAAAGGTGAATCCTATAGTAGTCGCTCAATATCTTGCTGAGCTAAAGAAAAACGTGGCTGGTATAGCAAAACCGAAAATTTCAAATACAATTACCGGGATTAAAGCCTTGCAAAAAAAATATCAGGATGAAGAAATATTTGATGTTTTAAGCTATGAAAGGTCACGAGTTCTTGATTTTATGGAAAAAATCCTGTTTGAGAGTAGTGCAAAAGCTTCAAAGATTGAATTTTCTCCATATATTGCCAAAATATTATACAATCACTTAAGATCAAATCTTGCCACACAAGGTTAAGCCTTTATTTAAAATATTTAATTTGTATAAATGAATTTTTGTTAATAAATGGCATTTTGTGTGCGATAACAGTAAAATAAAAGATGGATAATAGCGAGTAAACATCCATCATGATAATTAAAAAAAATAATCAAAACCAGATAAACAGGGAAGAAAACAGGCAACAACCTGACTTGCCGCTAAAACCTGCAGTGGGGAAAATTCCAACCCCTGCTTTTCCTCAGCCAATGATAAAAGAAAGGCAGGAAAGGCGTAGGGGCGATAGAAGAAGAGGATACAGGCGTAATGACGACAGAAATCTTATTTCAAGGGCGCAGGAAGAAGCCAATGCAATTAAAGAATCCGCCGCAAAAGAAGGATTTGATTACGGGATTAATCTTTCAAAAGAAGAATTAAAAAAGTTGAATAAGGGAATTACGGAATTAATTCAGGCAAAAGAAAGAGTCATGGAGCAAGCTATCCCGGATATTGCTATTTTAGCGGTAAAAGTTGCCGAAAAAGTAATAAAAAAACAGCTGGAAATCGATGATAAAATTGTTTTAAATGTTATTGCGGAAGTGCTTAAGACTCTTGGAAAAGGGGAAACAAATATAATTATCAGGGCAAATCCTGCCGATGTGGAATTAATTCAGGAAAATACACCTGATTTATATCCTTATGGTGATACAAACACTAAAATTACAGTAATTAAAGATGCTGAAGTAGACTGGGGAAGTTGCATTGTAGAAACAAAAAGCGGCATGGTCGACGCAAAATTTTCTACTCAGCTTCAAATTTTACAAAAAGCACTTGAAGCCGGATTATAAGGAGAATTAAATTGGCTCAGGGACAAAGACAGGGAGCAAAAGGAATGCTAGGCGAGCTAGGGCTCGGTATATTTGTGCTTGGTCTGATTGTAATCCTTATTATAGAGCTTCCTCCATGGATTATAGACTTTTTTATAACTTTAAACATTGCTCTTGGAATTATCCTAATGTCCCTATCACTTTATGTGCAAAGACCTCTTGACTTGGCTGCTTTTCCTTCTGTAATACTAATCGGGACACTATTCAGACTGGTTCTTTCCATAGCAGCAACAAGAGCCATCCTAACAAAAGCCGAAGCTGGTAATGTTATTCATACTTTCGGTGAATTTGTAACAGGGGGAAGTCTTGTTGTAGGATTTGTAATATTTCTTATTATTACAGTTGTACAGTTTATAGTTATTACAAAGGGTTCCGAACGTATTGCGGAAGTTTCCGCAAGGTTTGCACTGGACGCCATGCCGGGTAAACAAATGACTATAGATGCTGATTTCAACCAGGGACTTATTTCTCCCGAAGAAGCAGTTAAAAGAAGGGAAGATCTTCAAAGAGAATCATCACTTTACGGTGCTATGGACGGTGCAATGAAATTTGTAAAGGGAGACACTATTGCTGGCATTATTATTACAGTGATAAATATTATAGGCGGACTTTGTGTCGGGGTTTTTACTATGGGAATGCAACCTGCTGACGCAGTTGAAACTTTTACAAAATTAACAATAGGTGACGGTCTTTCCGCACAGATTCCTTCGCTTTTAATGGCTATATCCTGCGGTCTTACAATGACAAGAACCACAGCATCAAGCTCTAGCCTTGCAAGAGACGTATTTGCCCAGCTTTATAACAAGCCGAACAGCTTATGGTTTTCCGGCGGATTTCTTATGATTATTGCTCTTTCCTCCCCATGGACAGGATTGCCATGGTGGTGGTTTGGATTGCTTTCTATAATTCTTTTCTTTACCGCATTTACTTTAATTATCCAGCAGGATGTACAGATGCAATATCATGAGCTGGAATCCGTAAAGCAGAACATGCAGGATCTTGTTAATCCTAATAAGATGTATGAAAGGCTTGGTGTTGATATTTTAAGTTTACAGGTAGGAAACGGTCTTCTTTCAATTGCAGATCCTGAGCAGGAAGGACAGCTTCTCGCCAAAATTGCTGCTCTAAGACAAAGAATGACAGATGAATTTGGTTATATTATTCCAAGCATTAGAATTATGGACAGCTCTGCTCTGAGCGATAATGAATACCTGATTTCAATAAGAAATAACCCTGTATCAACAGGGCTGATTTATCCCGGCAGAATTATGATTATATCTGAACAGTGGGAAAGCCTGGGGAAACCTGTTCCTCCTGATGTAATAACCGGAGTAGATCCTACCTATCAACAGCCTGTTTACTGGGTAACGCCTGATCAGATTCAGGAAGGTGATCAGGTTACTGCTATTGAACCGACAGATGCGATTATTTCGCATTTACAAGACTCTGTACGCAGGTATGTTGATGAAATAATGACAAAAACAGATGTTATTAAACTTATGGAACTTGTTAAAACACAGGATCCAACGCTTGTTAATGACCTTGTCCCTGCTATTATCTCAACAAGCGACCTCCGTAAGGTCTTTGTCAATATGCTGCGTGAAAAAGTTTCTATTAAAGACATTATATTTATATTTGAGAGGCTTTGCGACTTTGCAAGATATTCCAAAGAACCGGACATTCTTTCCGAAAGATTGCGTGCTGCTCTTGGAAGACAGATATGCTTGAATAATGCTACTCATGACAAAATTCTTTATGTTGTAACACTTTCACAGGAATGGGAAAAAATTCTTGATGATTCCTGCCAGCGAACAGAACTTGGGACTATGTTCCTCTTAAATCCTTTACAGGTACAGGAACTTATTGAATACGCAGCAACTGTTCTTATGAGATCGCATCAGGCTGTAGGCTATCAACCTGTAATACTTTGTTCGCCAAGAATTAGGCTTCCTCTTTACCAGCTCTTAGAAAGACATATCCCTACAGTTGTTGTTCTTTCTTACAGCGAACTTATAACTGATATAAGAGTTGAACAGGTTGATATGATAGGAGAAGAAATGATGAGTTATACTTAAAGATGACAAGGCAGGAACTTGAGTATATAATAAAGTAAAAAAAGGAAACCAAGTTGGATTTTATTCTGGATAAGCTTCTTTTAATTTTTATTTTGTCGAATGTTGGATTAGGGACAGAATTTAATGTTCCCAGGCATGATCTTTTAATCCTTAACGATGGACAGGAAATAAAATGCCAGGTTGAAAATGCAACCGGCGATATTATAAAAGTTTCAACTTCTGACAGCGAAAGAACTGTTATCAGGCAACTTCATACAAGTGCGGCAAGAGACATAGTTGAAGCGGGAGTTTTTAAAACTACAAGATATACAGGCAAACTAAGCTATTTTTGTCCTGAATATCTTGAGATTGAAACTTATTCAGGAATAGTAAGAGTTGATAAGGCAAAAGTAAGGAAAATTATTATTTCTCAGGAATCTTCTTATAATGATTTATAATATTTAAAATATAATATGAGAATGAATAGATAAAGGTGCTTTAAAAATGAAAAACATAGTAATTTACAATCCCGAAGGAAAATCGAAACTTGAATCCCTCCTGTTAAAAGGAGCTGACTATTCAGTAATTGCTAAAAAAATCGATGAACTTAAACAGGCTGAAACTTTAAATCCTGATTTAATTATACTTGAAGGCAAGCCGGAAATTCTGGAAGACATCCTCGTAAGAAACAAAATTCCTTTTCCTCTTCTGATAAACAGCGACAAAATACTTGAAGTTTCTGTAAGAGCTGATGCTTTTGATTATATTTTGCCTCCTGTTGATACAGCAGAATTAATGATTCGTGTTGCAAACATGCTAAAAATTAAGGAACTTAAGGATACAATCAAATTTGTATCAAGTACTGATGAATTGACAGGGCTTTATAACAGAACTTGTCTGCACCAGAGGCTTGAAGAAGAATTGTCCAGGGCAAAACGTTATAATCTGCCGTTGGCATGTATTTTGCTTGATATTGATTACTTTAAGGTAGTAAACGACATTTACGGTTATTCATGGGGCGATGTGTTACTCAAGCAGATTACAGAAATTCTTAAACGCAGAGCCAGAAGAGAAGATGTACTTACAAGATACGGGGACGAGGAATTTATCCTTGTTCTTCCGAATACAAATGAAGAGAATGCTTATATTTTTGCTGAAAGACTCAGAAAAGATATTGAAGAAATGGAATTTATACCTGAAGGAGAAGAAGAAAAGCATCAGGTTACTGTCAGTGGAGGCATTGCAAGCTATCCGTTCCTATCCTCAATTGATGAAACAGCAGATACAATAATAAGATATTCTGAACATGCTCTTTATGCGGCGAAAAAAAGAGGTAAAAACCAGATTATCCTCTTCTCTCAGATGAATCTTGAAATTTAAAATATTTGTAAAATCGACAAAGGGACTCTAAATGAAGAGTCCCTTTTAATAATAGTCTAACTTGAATTTAGCGTCGATATTAGTGAAATGAATACTTAATAATATTATATAAAAAACTAAACACTCATAACTGCATTTAAAATTTCACCAGGCTTGAAAAGCCTTAAAAGATTAAAACTTGTTTTTGATTTTGATACTGTATAATCAAGAAAATTGCATACTTCGTTATTGTAAACGTCTTTTTGAATTATTAAAGGATTTACATTAACAAGCTCAGAAATTAAGCTGGCATGTTTAATAGCATCATATTCTCTTACAACACTATAGTTAATGAACTTGATTAAAGTGCTTTTTGGAGATTTACCAACAAGACCTTTTCCAAGTTTTTTGTTTATCACAACGTCAATGTTACGACCTGTTCTGCTATCCATTCAGAACTCCCTTTATTGAACTGACTTATCACAATTACAAGGCATATAGAAAAATTTATTTTTAAGGCACAACCGCTAACTTTTTTATAATAACCATTTTTTTTGAAGGTTTCAATCTCATTTAAAATTTATTTTCTCATCTTAAACGAAAAATCAGAAATAACATATACTCTTTAAATATGATTTATATTGTAAATATATAAAATTACCAATTTTCTTTACATTTATTCATTAAATTTTTGATACAAAAGGTGGTTGAAAAGCCTTTGTGGCGAAGAAATATAAAGTGTCAACATTACGTTATTTCTATTATTAAGGAAAGAATGTTATATATACACTTTATATTAAGCGTTTTACTTACACTTAAAAATTAGTGTTATGCAAAACAATTTATAGCTAACTCGAAACTGAAATATTTATTAAATTGTTACGTTTTTTTAAATTGACTTTGAAAAATACAAAAACTAAATAAAAAGCTAAAAAAACTCATATTTTTTAAACGATTAATGAAAATGTATTATATTACATGAAGAAAATAGGATTTTTTTATATTTTTATTCAAAAATACAAAAAATATAACCTGTTTCTGATAATAGCAAATCAAACCTGTACTTGACCAATATTAATGATGTTATATAAACATATTGATGGGTTGTATTTAAAACTGAATAAAATTTATAATGCCCAAAATTTATAAGCTAAAAACAGTTACATTTTAAGGAGGAAAAAATGGTAAGTGCTACATTTGTACCTAGCGGACAGGAATTATCAATTGACGAAATCAAGTCATTGATAACAGAAAACAACGTTAAATTTATCAGGTTACAGTTTGTTGACATTAACGGACATGTCAAGAATATGGCAGTGCCTGCAGGACAGATTGACAAAATTTTAAATAACGAAATAATGCTGGATGGTTCTTCAATCAAAGGCTTCAGAAGCATTGAAACATCTGATATGTATTTTTATCCGGATAGAAAAACTTTTTGCATTCTTCCATGGAGAGGAAAAGAAGGTTCAAACGTTGCAAGATTAATTTGTGATATTTACAATCCTGATGGAACACCTTTTGAAGGCTGCCCGAGAACTAATCTTAAAAGAGTTCTTGAAGAAGCAAAAAGGCTTGGTTATACAATTAATTTTGGTCCTGAATGCGAGTTTTTCCTCTTTAAAAAAGACGAAGACGGAAGAGCTGTTGCTGTAACTCATGATTTTGCAGGTTATTACGACCTTGGTCCTGACGATCTCGGCGAAGACCTTAGAGCTGAAATGGTTGCTACTCTCCAGAAAATGGGCTTTGAAATTGAAGCAAGCCACCACGAAGTTGCTGAAGGTCAGCACGAAATAGACTTTAAATATGCTGATGCTTTAACTACAGCTGATAACGTTGTTACCTTCAGGGTTGCAATTAAATCAATCGCCGCTAAATACGGCTTACATGCCACATTTATGCCAAAACCGATTTTTGGTGTTAACGGCTCAGGTATGCATTGCAACTTCTCTCTTAATAAAAATGGCAAAAATGCTTTTCTTGATGAATCAAAACCATATCAATTAAGTCAGGAAGCGCTTTGGTCAATAGGCGGTGTTCTTAAAAATGTTAGGGGTATTGCCGCTATAACAAATCCGACAGTAAACAGCTATAAACGTTTAGTTCCTGGTTATGAAGCGCCAGTTTACCTTGCCTGGTCAGCCGCTAACAGAAGTGCCCTTTTAAGAGTACCTGCAAAACGCGGTCCTGCCACAAGAGTTGAGTTAAGATCACCGGATCCAAGCTGTAATCCTTATCTTGCATTTGCTGCAATTTTAAAAGCAGCGTTAGACGGAATCCAAAATCAGATTGAACCTCCGGCACCGGCAGAAACCAATATTTATCATTTAACTGAAAAAGAAAGAAAGAAAATGAAAATTGATTCATTACCGGGAAGTCTGGAAGAAGCTCTCGAGTTAATGGAAAAAAGTACTGTTGCTAAAGACGCTCTAGGCGACCATATATACAATGAATTCGTTTTAGCAAAAAAAAGAGAATGGGATTCTTACAGAACCGCTGTAAGTCCTTGGGAACTCGATAC
>DYOT01000001.1 GCA_020720345.1 Candidatus Caenarcanum sp. | reverse complement strand
TCATTTCTGTATCTCCTTATATGTTATTTAGTCTTTTTTGAGCTAATTTTATAATAATTATTTGCCCTTCCTGATATTTATATATACTTCTGGTTTTCCCATCTTTGATTTCAAAAAGTTTATTGCCTAAAGAATTTATGTCTAAATATTCTATGCCATTATTTTTTATTGTTTCATAAGCCACTTTAAGGATTCCTTGATAATGATCGTCAAGTTTGTTTATTTCTTCTTTGGCTTCCTTTAAAAATTCTACATCATATTTCATTTTATTATTTTTGAATAATGTTATTACATTATTATAATAACATTATTTTGATTTTTTGCAATACAGAAATCAAATGCAATGGCGTGGAAAATAATAAAATAATTATTAAAATAGCTACATATAATATATAAATAGTTTAAAATAAAATTATGGATTGCTTCGTCGCATTCTACGAATGCTCCTCGCAATGACAATGCAACTATTTTTTTTGAGAGGATTGTTTGATGATAGATTTTAACAGGCTCACCCAGCAGACGCAAAATACCATTATGGCTGCGCAAAACATAATGATGCGCTTCAATAACCCACAGCTATTCCCCGAACATTTGCTTCTTGCTATGGCAGAGGATGAGAAAGGTTTTGCAACGACTGTATTTAATAAGTTAAAGGCTAATACTCTTTTAATTAAAGAATCCACGGAAAAAGATCTCGCTAAAAAACCTAAAGTTGCAAACGTTGTTGCTGCCGGACAAATATACATAAGTATAGAGTTCAAACGGCTTTTTGACGCCGCCGAAGAAGAAGCGGCAAGGCTTAAAGACAGTTATATTGACCTCGGGCATATATTGCTCGCTATGAGTAATGACAGAAGTTCTGACTGCGGAAAAATTTTGAACGATAACGGCATTACAAAAGAAGCTCTTTACAAGGTCTTAAAGGAAATCAGGGGCTCGGCTTCCGTTGACAGTCCTGATGCCGAAGCAAAATATCAGGCTCTTGAAAAATACAGTATTGATTTAACTGACCTTGCCAAAAAAGGCAAGCTTGACCCTGTTATTGGACGTGATGAAGAAATTAGAAGGACAATCCAGGTTTTAAACAGGCGAACTAAAAATAATCCAGTTTTAATCGGTGAGCCCGGTGTCGGTAAAACTGCCATAGCTGAAGGTCTGGCTCTTAGAATTATAAAAGAAGATGTTCCTGAAGGCTTAAAGGGGACAAAGCTTATTTCTCTTGATATGGGAGCACTTGTTGCGGGGGCAAAATTCCGAGGGGAATTCGAGGAGCGCCTTAAAGCTGTTTTAAAAGAAGTCCAGAACAGCGAAGGCGAAATAGTTATGTTTATCGACGAGCTTCATACCGTTGTTGGCGCCGGTGCGACAGAAGGCTCTATGGATGCAAGCAATCTTCTTAAACCCCTGCTTTCAAGAGGGCAGTTAAGATGTATCGGGGCTACTACAATAAATGAATATAGAAAATATATAGAGAAAGATGCGGCTCTGGAAAGAAGATTTCAGCCGGTGCTTATCGATGAGCCTTCTGTTGAGGATACAATAAGTATTCTCAGGGGCTTGAAAGAACGTTATGAAGTTCATCATGGCGTAATAATAAAGGATTCCGCTATTATAGCCGCAGCAAAACTTTCTGACAGGTATATAACAGACAGGTTTTTGCCGGATAAGGCGATTGATCTTATAGATGAAGCTTCTTCAAAACTTCGGATTGAAATTGACAGCATGCCGTCTGAAATTGATGCTCTCGTAAGGCAAAAAACTCAGCTTGAAATAGAAAGAGAAGCGTTGAAAAAGGAAACAGACGAAATTTCAAAAGAAAAAATTAATGGTCTTGATTCTGAAATTAAATCGCTTCAGGCAGAGGTCGACGACTTAAAAAATCAATGGGAGTATGAAAAAAATACTATTTCTGTTGTGAGAAATATTAAAGAAGAAATAGAAAAAACCAAACAGCTTATTGAAACCGCAGAAAGAGAAACTGACCTTGCAAAAGCAGCGGAATTAAAATATGGAAAACTTATTGAGCTTGAAAAGAAGTTAAATCAGGAAGAAGACAGGCTTTCTCGTCGTGAAACCAAAGATGCGATGCTTAAAGAAGAAGTCGATGAGGATGAAATAGCCGAAGTTGTTTCCAAGTGGACAGGCGTCCCTGTAAGTAAGCTAATGGAAAGTGAATTAAAGAAGCTGCTTCATATGGAAGAAGATCTTCATAAAAGGATTATTGGTCAGGATGAAGCCGTTATTGCTGTTTCTGAAGCTGTTAGAAGGGCTAGGGCAGGATTGAAAGACCCTAATAGACCTATCGGTTCTTTTATTTTTCTTGGTCCTACCGGTGTAGGTAAAACTGAGCTGGGGAAAGCACTTGCAACATTTCTTTTTAACGATGAGAATGCCCTAGTCAGAATAGACATGACTGAATATATGGAAAAACACTCTGTGGCAAGGCTTATTGGTGCGCCTCCCGGTTATGTGGGTTATGAAGAAGGCGGGCAGCTTACCGAACAGGTTCGCAGAAAACCTTATAGTGTTATACTTTTTGATGAAATTGAAAAGGCTCATAATGATGTGTTTAATATAATGCTTCAGATCCTTGATGACGGGCGGCTTACTGATTCCAAAGGACGAACAGTTGATTTCAAAAATACAGTTATAATTATGACCAGCAATATTGGTAGCAATATTATTCTTGAAGGCACTTTAAGCCAGATGCTTGCCCATGGTAACGGAATGACGGCTGTAAAAGATCGTGTTATGGATCTTATGAAACAGCACTTTAAGCCGGAATTCCTTAATAGAATTGACGAAATTGTTTTCTTTAGCGGGTTGTCCCTTGAACAGCTATGTGAAATCGTCGATATTCAAATTGGAAATCTTAAAAAACTTCTTAAAGAAAAAGATATTACTATTGAAATTACTGATGATGCCAAGGAAATTCTTGCAGCAAGGGGATATAATCCTGCTTACGGGGCAAGACCCCTAAAAAAAGTAATTCGTCAGGATATAGAAAACCCGCTTTCCAGAGGAATACTCGAAGGCAAATTCTCCGACGGCGATAATTTAATCATAGACGTTGAGAACGATGAGATAATTTTTAAGAAAGTTTAGCTATTATATTTTAACGTAACTACTCAGGTTGTCATTGCGAGCGACCAATGGGAGCGTGGCAATCTAAAAAAATTTTTATAATTTTTGGATTGCTTCGTCGCAAGCTCCTCGCAATGACAGTTTACAAGTACCTGAGTAGTTATATTTTAGCGTGTTTGCTGATTTTCTTGAGAATTATGGCTGAATTTCTAAACAGTGGAAGAATTATTTCTTTCCCATCAGCTATAAATCTTGTTCCTTCCTTAATTCTGAATTCTTCAGGAATAGGATGATTGCTGTATTTAGGGTCTTCTGAATGGAATATGACTTCCCAGATGCCTTTGCTTAATCTCCAATTTGAGTCGGGTTGGGCAAGTTCATTGGTCATTTTTATTCCGTATTCTTTATAGTCTTTGTCTCCATAATTTATTATGGTAAAAATTTCATTATTAGGTTTCTTAGTTAAATCAGTGTCATTTGTGCGTAAAACTTCATACACTTTATCGTCAGGTCCTTCAGATACAAAATCTTTGATTAAATCGGCATATTTTCTCTTGCCGGAAGTTAGTGCTTCGTTTTCGGAAGTTATATCGGATAACTTTTTCCAGAGATTAATTTTCTTTGAATCAAACCCGTAATTATCAAGTTTGCATTCATTTAATGCAGGAACACCTGCATCATATTTTTTGGAGTTTGATAATGCCGCATTTTTTTCAGGAGAAAGGTCAGCAAAGAATTTTAGCCTATTATGAACTCTTTCTGCCCCCTGGTTAATCATTTTTGGACCGCCCGGTCTTATGGCCAACTCTGCCAATGCCACTCTTCTTCTTGCTTCTGCTCTTTTGTATGCAGCATCAAATTTTGCAAAGTCGATAGTTCTTCTTAATCCCATTTGGGATTGTTCTTCGGCTGACATTATACTTTTTTTGTCGCTATTTATATATGAATCAATTAATGCATTTATAATTTTATTACCTGTTGGTCCGTCAGGGGAGTTATTGAAAATGTCAAGATCTTTAGCAGCTATCTTTGCCACTAAGTTTTTGTCATGGTTGCCTTTTTCATCGTGGCTTATAATAAATTCAACTGTATTGGCATCTCCCAATGGATTTGAATATTTTGTAAACCCGTTTTTGTAAATAGCTGAAAGCCTATTTAATGAAGGTTCAGCTGCATCAACCTTTTCGCCGACAACCAACGCTTCTGCTGTATGAGCTGCATCGGAATTCCACTGATTCATGTCCATAGCGCATAATCTTGGTGAACCCTCAGTGCACCTTGGCGGTATATAGTCATCTGTTAATGCCGTTGGAATGTTAGGGTCATCAGGTGTAATATGATTAGACAGGTCAAATCTTTCTCTGTGGTCTTCAGAAGATTTTATAGAATTGGGGAAGTGTGCAAGAAGTTCTTCCGAAATTTGTCTGAGTGGGTTTAATCCCATATCTTTGGTGTAATCATATCTGATTCCGTCAATGTGGTGATCGTGAAAACTTTTTACTGACGCATCTACAAAGTGGTCTCTGACTCGTTCAAAAGGATCACTCGTATCAAAGTTGTAGAGTCCTCCAAATTCGCCTCCTGATTTAATATACGGAGCGAAATGGTTTAATAAGAATTCTTCAGGACCTTCATGATTGTGCTGGACATCCTGAAATACATTTAATCCTGCTTTATGACAGGTTTTAACAAGATCTTTAAATCCTTCCGGTCCGCCATATGAATGCTGAATAGCATGAATGTCAGACGTATCATATCCCCAGCCAAATTTGCCCGGGAATTGATTAACCGGCATAAATTCTATAGCGTTGTATCCCATAGCCTTGATAAAGCTTAGCCTGTTAAGTTTGCCTTTTTTATCAAGCTCAACCAGTTCGGTTTTCAGTTTTTCATCAAGGTTTTCCCCTTTATCAACGAACTGGCTCATTAATTCGTTATATGATAAAGGTTTAATTAATGCATCAAACGTTCCTTCTTTTGTCATAGTGCCAACATGGCATTCATATATTTTAAGAGAAGCTAAAGCTTTGTTTCTTTCAGGTATTGAACGTCCTTCAAGTTGGATTCTTCCTGCTTTATTAAAAACTTCGCCTTCTGCAGCTGGTTTGTTCCACTCTTTTTCGTGTTCTCCCCAATCAAATGTTTTATGGTCTACAAACTCGTTCCAGCCGCTTGCTCCTTCAGGCAAAAATTCGCCTCGTGGGTCTTTCACGGCACCAAGATAATGATGCTTACAGCAATCAGGTCTTTTGGTTATATTTAACCTGTACATTACTTTATAGCCATCTTGATTAAAAGAATTTGAACCCAATAAAGGGTTTTCAGGTTTATTAGCGTTGCTGAGAGAAAGTCTGGAAATATCGATGTCTCCAGAGGTGAATACATCTCCTTCTTTCTTTAACGGAATAGTTATGCATCCTTCAGGCATTTTTGGGTCGTTGTATCTTAAATTTAAAGCTGATTTAATAGGGATTTTAATTATTTGAAGCTCCATTCCTCCTTCAGCGACAGTAGGCGCCCATATTTTAAGGGAAGCTTTCCCGTTTTCGGAGTCATATACAGGACCTATCCCTTTAAGATGAGTTTCAATAGCTTTTCCGAAGCCAATTTTTTTTGTTTTTTCTGTGGATAAAGGTGTTAAATAGTGTGCCTTTAAATTTTCAGAAGAAGGCACTGAACTTGTAGCAAATCCCATAGTGGGATTTGTTGTATGTTTTTTACTATTATTTTCAGAGACAACTTTTCTATCCAGAACAGATCTGGATGAAACTAAAGCAGATTGAATATGCATCTAACTCTTACCATTAATATAGCTTATACTATATATAAAACATTTTAAAAATAAAGTTGCTGTTGTAAAGCAGTAATATTAACGAATATTAAGTAAATTTATATTAACAAAATTTTCTGCAAGGCGTTTCTTGCTTCTTCTCTGTCATCAAAATGAATTGTTTCGTTATTCAAAATCTGGTAATCTTCATGTCCTTTGCCTGCAATAACAATAACGTCGGTTTTACTTGAAATCCTTATAGAAGTTTCTATAGCAGCTTTTCTATCGGCTTCCACTGTTATTTTATTTGAACTTAAAGACTTTATACCGGTTAAAATATCTGTAATTATTTGTTGCGGATCTTCGGAGCGTGGGTTGTCTGAAGTTATTATAACTTTATCGCATAAATTTTCTGCTATTCTTCCCATTTTAGGGCGTTTTGTCGCATCTCTGTCTCCTCCGCAGCCGAAAACACATATTAATTTTCCGCCGACAGGGGTAACTTCTCTAGCGGCATTAAGGACATTTTCCAGTCCGTCTGGAGTGTGAGCATAATCAACTATTATAAGAGGTTTTCTGGCAATTACTTCAAATCTTCCTGACACAGAAGGGGTTGATTCAAGGGCTTCTATGCATATATTTAAGTCTATTCCTTCAGCCAGTCCTGCTCCTATAGCTGCAAGGGCATTATAAATACTAAACATGCCTGTCATCTGAAGATTAACTTCCTGCGTCCCTGTCGGGGTTATGCAGGTGAATTTTGAGCCTGATACTGAAAATTCAATATTTTCAGCCATTATATCGGCTTTATTCTTTATTCCGTAAGTCAAAGTTTTTACGTTTTCGGGTATTATTTCCATAAAACGCTCTGCGTAATTATCGTCTTTATTGATAACAGCATAGCTGTTGGAGCTGTTTTCCAGAGAGCTGAACAATTTGCTCTTGGATTGGAGGTAATTTTCCATTGTAATATGATAATCCAGATGATCCTGGGTTAAATTTGTCAAAACTGCACCCCTGAACTTGCATTCAGCGGTTCTATGCTGCGCCAGAGAATGTGAGCTTACTTCCATTACCGCGTTTTTTATGTCTTTATCGAGGAAACTCTTTAATGTTTTTTGTAAATCATTTGCCTGTGGCGTTGTATGTCCGCATGAAACATAATTTTCAGACGATGAATATCTGTAGCCAAGCGTTCCAATAAGTCCGCAAGCAATCCCGGCTTTTTCAAATATATTTTCTAGCAGGTGTGTTACAGTTGTTTTTCCGTTTGTGCCGGTAACCCCGATTAAATTTATATTTTTTGACGGAAAACCGTAAAATAACGCTGAAACATGAGCGAGTGCAAGGGTTGTATCTTTTACTTCAAGCACAGGAATCGAATTTATCGGCAGTTCTTTTTCAGTTATTATTGCGACAGCTCCATTGTTAACAGCCTGTTCCACGTATTCATGACCGTCGGAATGTTCTCCTTTTATGCAAATAAAGATGTTTCCCTGTTCTGTTTTTCTGGAATCAAAAGAAATTCCTGTAATCAAAATGTCACCCTGAACTTGCGGATTACGAGCTGAGGCTGCAAGGGGAGCTTTGCTTCCCTGAAATGCCGTTAAAGGCGAGTAACCAAGATGATTCAGGGTCTGTCCATCTTTGGGTTTTATGTGAGATTCCGTAAACTGGATAGATTCCGAATTTATTTTGGAATCACAAGACGAAAAGGATTCAATAATCTGTTGTAATGTTATAGACACAGCGATTTACTCCGTTTTAGCAGTTAAATTGTTTTCAGTATCTTGTTTTTCAGGTTTAATATTAAGGATTCTTCCGACTTCAGTTGCTATATTATTAAATACAGGTCCTGCTACAGTGCTCCCCCACGAATTGTCTGTTTTGGGGCTATCAATTACAACCATTATAAGAACTTGTGGGTCTTTTACAGGGAAATATCCTACAAAAGATGTGTAAATTCCGCTTGAATAACCTTTCCCTACGGTATTAGGCTTTTTTGAAGTTCCTGTTTTTCCGGCAACTCTGTATTTTGGAATTTTTCCCGATTTTGCCTCGCTTGCCTCGATGCTTTCCGCAAGTAATTCTGTTAAATCAGAAGCGGTTTTTTCTGATAATACAACTCTGGATTTTATTCTTTGTTCTTGTTCCTCTTCGGTTTGGGGTTTTATAACATGCGGGGTTACCCAGACTCCTTTATTGGCAATGGCTGCTACCGCTGATGCGATCTGGATTGGAGTGGTGGCTATACCGTATCCGTAACCTATAGAAGCGTGTGTGGATTCATTCCATGTCCTGGCAGGGTGAATAATTCCTGCAGATTCTCCGGGGAGGTCAATTCCGGTTTTTTGACCTATTCCAAAAAGTCTGAGCATCTTATAATGCTTTTCACTGGGGATTTTAAGAGAGACTTTAAGGCTTCCGATATTACTGCTGTGTACAAAAAGGTTTTTTAAATTAATCATTCCCGGATAAGGATGTTTTGAATAATCATAATTCTGTATATTCCATCCCTGTATTTTAATTTTTCCTGTGTCCAGAATTCTTTCGTCTTTGGTAATTGCGCCTGTTTCAAGCGCAGAAGCTATTGTAATAATTTTAAAAGTTGAACCGGGTGGGTAAACATCACTTAAAGCCCAATTTTTGACTATTGAAGCATTAAATTTATTGTATTTGTTTGGATTATAGCTGGGATATACTGCAAATCCTAATATTTCACCGTTTTTAGGGGTTAAAATAATTGCAGCGCCTTTATCTGCTCTTGTTTTGGATATCATTTTTGCTAGTTCGGTCTCTGCCGTGTGCTGAATCATTGAATCAATCGTCAAGCACAATTTTGAACCCTTTAAAGGAGTTGTTACAATCTGCGGGTTTGTGCTCAGGTCATATATAATATTTCCTCTGCCGTCATATTCAATGGGTTTCATTTCAGGTGTGGTTTCAAGATTTGTTTGTCCTGTTTTTTCTACTCCGGCGGATAAGTTTGCTTCTGAATTTATGTAGCCCAGAATGTGAGACGCCAGATTTCCCTGAGGATAAACTCGTTTACTTTTTTTTACGAAATCAAGTCCTCTTATTTGATTTTTGCTTATTTGAGGTTTAATAATTTTTTCAACGATATCCATCTTCACATTTTTTGCTATGGAAATTGTTGAATCGTTAAAACGGCTTAATTTTTCTTTTAAGGCACTTTTTGATAACCGTAAAGACGGTGAAAGAATTGATGCTATTAAATCAATGCTTATTTTTTTATTATAATACTGGGGGTGAGCGTAAATATCATAGAGAGTGTTATCTCCGGCTAACTTTATGCCGTTTCTGTCAAGTATTTCTCCACGAAAACTAAAATCTCTCTCGGATTGCCTACTTTCGCTTGCTTTTTGTTTTAATTCACGTCCTTCAACTATTTGAAGCCAAAAAAGCCTGCCTATTATTATCAGAGCAAAAGAAAAAAGAATACACTGTATTATAATCGACCATTTGTTATATTTTTGAGATTTTAACTGAAATAAATATTTCATTTTTAAAACCCTGCAGGAACTTGCTTTGTATTATTTTTATTGAATATATGTTTAATTTTAGCAGGTTTTTTCACGTTATTTACTTCAATAATTTTGTCAGCCTTTTGCAGGAAATTAACTTTTGAAACCTGATTATCTATTGTATAAAAGGATTTAAGGTTGTCTACTTTATTTTGAAGGTCGATGTTCTCATAAAACAGACCGGTTGTTTTTGTATGAATATCTTTTATAACGGCTTCTTTTGAAATGACAATAATATAGCTTGCCATCGAAAGAACTACAAAAATTAACAGGCAAAAAGACATAAATTTATTTAATTTAAATATTCTTAATTCTTTATGATTTATTTTATAGGAGGAAAAATCGCCTTTTATAACGGATCTTTTACTTAAACCCGATTTCCTTGGTCTTTGTCCGAAAATATTTACGGCTCCCATTGTCTTTTCCTTTATTAATATGAATCGTTGAGTTAGCAAAAAATACCGAAAACAAATTTAAGTTGATTATCTTTTCTCAGCTATGCGCATTTTCGCGCTCCTTGCTGAAGGATTGTCTTTCAACTCTTCTGAAGAAGCTACCACAGGCTTTTTGGTGATGATTTTTAGCAGCCCCGGCCTACATGAACAAATTAACTGTTCTTTAGGACATTTACAGTCAAGGCTGTATTCTCTGAAAATGTTTTTTACAAGTCTGTCTTCCAGCGAGTGAAAACTTATTACAACTATTCTAGCACCTTTGTCCAATAAAGGAATAATTTGTTGCAGTGTTGTTTCAATATTCTCAAGTTCTTTGTTTACAAAGATTCTTAGTGCCTGAAACACTCTTGTTGCAGGATTAATTCCTTTTTTTTGAAAAGGGACTATTGATTTTATTATATCGGCAAGCTCAGTTGTTGTTTTAACAGGCTTTTCTTTTCTTTTTTCGACAATTTTTTTTGCAATTCGACGCGAAAATTTTTCCTCTCCGTATTTATAAAAAATATTTGCAAGTTCGGTTTCTGAAAATTTATTAATTACTTTGAATGCCGTTAAATCTTGCTCTTTGTTAAATCGCATATCAAGAAATGCGTCTTTTGTAAAGCTGAATCCTCTTTCCGCAGAAGTAAGCTGGTGAAAAGAAGCACCAAGATCAAATAAAATGCCTCCGGTAATTTTTTCTATGCCTTCCTGTTTTAAAATTTCCGGTATTTGCGTATAGCTTGCGTTAATAATTTTTGTATTAGTGAAATCTTTTAGCTTTTCAGAAGCAGCTTTGATTGCGTCTTCATCAACGTCAAATGCCAGAAGACTGCTTTGCTCCCCGATTCGTTTTGCGATTTCGTAGGAATGCCCGCCTCCTCCTGCTGTTGCATCAACATAAAGCTTGCCTGCGCTACAAAACAAGCCTTCTACAGCTTCATTCAAAAGTACAGTTTTATGTATAAATTCCATTTAAGATTCTATGCCAAACCTGCGGCTTGCTGGTATTTTCTTCTTCTCATAAGGTCTACAAATGCTTCAAGTCTTGTTACAAAGCCGGCTTTTCCTGTCTGTTCATCGAGTACAAGGGCAAGAATGGGGATTGATCCATCTTCTCTCATCTTCGGGAAAATATTTTGGGATATAATTTCCGGCATGCAGGTAAACGGGCTCAAGTGTATGATTCCGTCAACTCCCTTGCTTGTCGCATAAGCAACATCGCTCACGGATTCTATGGCATCTCCGCCTATATCTCTTAAAAGATAGGGCTTTGCATATTTATAGGCTCTTTCAAGATGAGTTTCTTCTTTTCTCATAAATCCCGGAATTATCGCTGTTTTTAACCAGCCGCTAAGGCTCATGCTTCTCTTTGTTTCAACTCCGAGTCTGCCTAGTTCTTTTTCAAGACCCTGATTTGAAAAAGGGTCAAGTACCATAAAAATTTCACCGGTAAGGTCAACTTTTAAAACGTCTTTTTCATCATTTATTGGTGTTTTTTTAATTTCCTGAATGGCGAGCAAGTTTGCTTCTTTGAGTTCTTTTCCTGTAGAAGCTTCATCTATCCATTTTAAAGCTGTATTGTAAGCTCTTTCAGCTTCTCCAAATTCATATTCCCTTGCCCTGTAGTATGATAGGACTCCGTCCAGATTATCAATCACAAAAATTTTGTTAAAGGCAAGTCCTAAACCTTGTGCAAGAACAAAAAGATTGGAATTTCCTGTTACTGTTTTTAAGCAGCCCAACATTTCTACGAATTTACCTTTGTAAATGTCAAGGTCAATATATTTTATCTTGTAACCCAGGTCGTCAAGAGCGTTTTTGATTGTTTTGCTGTATTCGCCAAGCCTGCAAATTCCGGGGCTGTTAATCATTATTACTGCTTCTGCTCCGTGTTCGATGGCTTCTATGTAATTGCCGAGAAGCAGCTTGTAAGGTAAACATATTGCTTCAGGGCTGTATTTTGTACCTAGAGAAAGGGTTTTCTTGCTTGTTTTGGGAGGAATTATTACTTCCCCTCCAAGAGAGCGTATCAATGAGGCTATTACTATATATATGGTACCCATATGTGGAAATGAAACTTTAATTGCTTTATCCTCCTCGGCTAATTTTAGATATTAAAATTAGACAACGAATAAACCTATTTGTCCATTTTTAATTTTTTTTTATACAGATAACTTATCTTATAAACGATGAAATATCGGAAAAGCTTTCAACAGGGGATTTTTTATTGATTGTTATGCTTTTTGCCGCAAATTTTGAAATATCAATAAATGAACCTGCAAAAACCCCGATTAATAATGTTGTCAGAACGGTTACGACAAGTACACTTTGTAAAGATAAGGAAATTTTTAATTTGCCGTTTTGTTTCGCAGTTCCATTGTTTGTTCTTACGTACATTGCCCTTATTACTTTTACATAGTAAAATACCCCCAAAACAGTGTTAACAAGGGCAATTATTAATAGAGGCATATAATTAAGTCCTGCAAAAGCAATCGCTTTGAATAAATAAAACTTTGCAAAAAATCCCGACGTAAAGGGAATTCCTGCCAGAGAGAGCAGGCAAATCGCAAGACAAAGAGAAAAATATTTATTTTTGTAGGCGAGTCCATTATAGTCGTCTATAGAATCCATTCCGGTTTCTGTTGCAAAGATTTGAATAGCTGCCCATGTACCGAAATTCATAAATAAATATGCTATTAAATAAAATATTATACCGGAAACACCTTCTATAGTTAAGACTGACAGACCTAATAAAACATATCCCGCCTGTGCAATTGAACTGTATGCCATCAGTCGTCTTATGTTTTTTTGACCAAGCGCCATAAGGTTTCCTACTGTCATTGTTAATACCGCAATTACTGCAATTGCAACAGTGAAGATGGAAATATCGCTGTAAATTAAAGTCATGAATCTTGTTAATGCCGCAAATCCTGCAATTTTTGAAACAACAGACAAATAGGCTGCAACGGGAATTGGAGCTCCCTGATAAACGTCTGGTGCCCAAACATGAAAAGGCACAGCAGAAAGTTTGTAGCCAAAACCAGCAAGAATAAACAGAAAACTTAGTATTAGTACTATACTTGGTTGATAATTAGGCAAAACTTTTATTATATCAGCTATATTCGTTTGCCCCGTTATTCCATATAAAAACGAAAACCCGTAAAGCATCACAGCAGTCGAGGCAGCACCTATTATAAGGTATTTTAACGCGGCTTCATTGCTTAATTTATCAAGTTTTGTGTAGCCGCAAAGCGCAAAGCTTGAAATACTCAAGGTTTCAATTGCAACAAAAAGCATAATAAGATCATTTGCACCTGTTAAAAGCATTCCACCAAGCGTTGCAATGAGAATTAATGTATAAAATTCCCCTATACTGTTGCTAAAATTACTTGTATATCTTCTGGAAAGCATTACTGTTAGTATTGTTCCGATTAGAATAAGGATTCTAAATATAATAGTAAACGAATTTGAAACAAAATTTCCGTAAAGTGCCTGATTTTCCTGCGAAAAAGGTATAAATATGAAAGAGAACAAAGTTAGAATAAGTCCTGTTAAAGCCGCTGCAAAAACTAAATTCTGGTTTTCTTCCTTTAAAACAAATGTAAGTATTATGCATAGAATGATTAAAATTGACAAAAAAGCCTCGGGAAGCAGTACATTGGCTATATCAAACAATAAATTCATATATTTCTCCAGTTAGATTATATTTACAATATTATTTACCGTAGGGGTGAAAATTTTTGCCAGCCCCTGCGGATAAAATCCGAATACCACTATTACGAGGATTAAAGATAATAATACTGCAACTTCATGTGGTGTAACATCGTGAAAACTTTTCCATTTATTGAGAATATTGCCGTAAAATACTTTCTGGAACATCCACAAAAGGTATGCAGCCGTTAGAATTATTCCAAATATTCCTATAGCTGTTAAAACTTGTATTGAAACCGGAATATACCAGCCAAATAAAGAGAAACTGTTAAATACTGTTGAGGTAAAAGCACCGTAAAATGCGAGTGTTTCTGCTGCAAATCCGATTAATAAAGGCAAACCGACACTTGCAAGAACTATTGTCAGTGAGAACCACATAAATCTAGGTGAATTTTGACCAAGACCGCCAAGAACTGATATGTTTCTTGTATGTGTCCTGAGATAAATAACTCCAACAATCATAAAGAGCCCTGCACTAATTATTCCATGGGCGATCATCTGGAATAATGCTCCTGAAACTCCGGCAGCATTAAGTGCGCCAATTCCTAGTAATACTATTCCCATATGGCTAATACTGCTGTAGGCTATTAATTTCTTTAAATCTTCCTGTACAAGAGCAATACAGGCTGTGTAAATTATGTTAATTACACCCATTATTATAAGGATAGGCGCTAAAACTTTTATAGCTTCCGGCAAAATTTGCATATTCATCCTTATTAAGCCGTAACCGCCCATTTTAAGAAGAATACCAGCCAGCAACATACTTATAGGGGTTGGGGCATCAACGTGAGCGTCAGGAAGCCATGTGTGAAAAGGAACCACCGGTATTTTTACGGCAAAAGCTATAAAAAATCCCCAAAAAGTAAGTATTGAGAACATTAAGGGATAACTGTAGCTCTTTAATGATGTATAAACGCCTAAGTCGAAAGTCAAAACTCCGGTATAAATATAATGATAGAAGTATATTGCAAGTATAGAAGCGAGCATAAATATGCTTCCTATAAACGTATACAATATAAATTTCATTGCAGAATATTCTTTTCTGCCGCTTCCCCATATTGAAATAAGAAAATACATTGGAATCAGCTCAATTTCCCAGAATAAAAAGAATACAAATAAGTCTTTTGCGGCAAACACACCAAGAATAGCGGTTTCTAATACAAAAATTAAGGCGTAATAAAGTTTATGCCTTTTTGTTATATTGTATTTGCTTGCAATTAGTGCGAGTAATACAAGAAAAGTAGTTAAAACTATTAGTGGTAAGGATATTCCATCTATGCTGAAAGCAAAATTTATTCCAAGAGGCTGAATCCATGCTTTACCTCCTGGTGATTTAAGTACTTGTTCAAACTGAAAACCTGCTTGAGCAGGGTTAAAAAATACCACAAAAAGTAAGGAATATAAAAACACTAAGCCTGCCCAGCCTTTGGCAAATCTTCTTATTTTAACTTCGTTATGTGGAAACCATGGGCCGAATAAAATTATTGAGCCTATAGCCGGTAATAAAACCAGTAATATTATAGATAAAAACTTCATAGATACCTCACTTAGAGCAACCAGTAAATTGTTAACACAAAGGTTAAAAGCATTAACCCTCCAAAAAGTATTGTAGCGTATGTTTGAACGTTTCCATTCTGGAATAGTCTGAGAACCCAGCCGCTAAATCCGGTCATCAGCGCAATAAGATTGACAATTCCGTCAACAATATACTTGTCAAAATTTGACATAAGTTTGCAGACGGGTATTACCATATAATCAATCAGTTTATAATAAGATTTGTCAATGTACCAAAGATTTGTGGAGAAATTATAAGCAGGTTTAACTTTCTGTATAAAGTTATCCAGATTAATATTTAGCTTATCTCTGTATTTATCAACATATAAAACCATTGCAAGTCCAAAACCTGCAAGTGAAATAATTAAAGAAATTACCGGAAGGATGAAATTTTCACTATGTTCAACAATTTCATGAGTTGGGCTGATAAAATTATCAAAAGACGGCAGCCCGAATTTTCCGCAAAGGATAAAACCTATAATAGCAGAAGGAATTGCAAATATAATTAACGGTAAAGTTATTACTTTAGAAGCATTATGAGGGTGTTCATTACCCCTGTATTCACCTTCAAATGTAAGAAAATAAGTTCTGAACATATAAAATGAAGTCATACCGGCAACAATTAATGCTATTATAAGTAAAACAATATGATTATTAGCTAAAAGCCCGGAAAAAATTTCTTCTTTTGACCAAAATCCGCTTAAAAATATTCCTGAAATAGCTAAACATCCTATTAAATATGTATAAGCAACAGCCGGCATGTGTTTTCGCAAACCACCCATATACTTCATGTCCTGTTGATTATTTAATCCATGAATCACAGCACCGGAACAAAGGAAAAGCATTGCTTTAAAATAAGCGTGGGTCATAAGATGGAATAATCCGGCAGCGTAAGCTCCTGCTCCCATTGCCATAACCATAAATCCAAGCTGGCTGCATGTTGAGTAGGCAAGGGCTTTTTTGATATCCTGCTGTGTTATTGCTATGGTCGCACCCATAATTGCTGTTATTGCACCTGTCCACGCTATAATTGTCATTGCATCATTAGAAAGTTCGAAAATAGGATAAACTCTGGCAATAAGATAAACGCCTGCAGCAACCATTGTTGCTGCGTGGATTAATGCGCTAATAGGAGTGGGACCTTCCATTGCATCAGGAAGCCATGTATGCAGCGGGAATTGTGCGCTCTTTGCAACAGGTCCAAGGAAGATTAAAACTGCTATAATCGTGTATAACATTGGTGTCGAACCTGTTGCAGCATAAACATACTTTGCTGCCTGGGGTAAAGAACTAAAACCGAGAAAAACGTCGCTTGAGTTCAACCAGAATATTATTGAGAAAAATAAAAATCCTAAAATCCCCAATAGCAAGCCGCAATCACCAATTCTGTTTATTATAAATGCCTTGGTCGCTGCGCTGGAGGCTGAAGGTCTTCTGAACCAGAAGCCTATTAATAAATAGCTGGAAACCCCTACAAGTTCCCAGAAAATATATGTCTGAAATAAATTTGTACTTAATACAAGTCCTAGCATAGAGAAGTTAAACAGGTTTAAGTAAGCAAAAAACCTGTGATAACCTTCATCTTTATTCATATATTCGTGTGAATATATTTGAATTAAAAGGCTTACGCTTGTAACGACCATTAACATCATTGCAGAAAGATTGTCTACAATTACTCCAACCGATAATTTTATATAACCGGCTTCGAGCCAGATAAAATTTTGAATATAAGGTTCGTTATGGCTCATAGTCCACGCCAGTATGAAACTTGAGCATATAAGCCCTGCAAAAGTACTCGTAGCCGTTAGCCATAAAGTAAATTTTTTATTTTCATAAATAGACAGGTTTTGTCCGAACATTATGATTAAGAAAACCCATAAGGGTAATAAAGCTATTATTCCTGCGTTTTTAACAAAAAACTCCATTATATTTCAACACTCCGTAAATAATAATTTAAAATATTTATCCTTTTAATTCACTAATTTCTTCCGTATCTATAGTTGGCTTGTTTCTGTATAGAGAAAGAAGGATTGCCAGTCCAAGAGCCGCTTCGGCAGCAGCTACAGCTATTATAAATACTGCAAAAATCTGCCCCTGAATATTGTTTATATCTACATAATTTGCAAATGCAGCAAAATTAATATTTACTGAACAAAGCAGAATTTCTATGGACATAAGCACCCTGATTACGTTTCTTGAAATTATTAAGCCCAATAAGCCAATACAGAACATTATTGCTCCTAGAATCAGGTAATGAGTCAATCCAACGTTAAATATAACTGAAAATATCTCCATAAACATAAACTAATCTTCCTCTATCGTTTTCGTTGTGTGATTTATGAGATTATCCCCGCTTTTTTTAGTCATAACTATCGCTCCTAACATTGCGGCAATCAGCAACAAGGACAATACTTCAAACGGTAAAACATATTTGGTAAAAAGAGCTTTGCCTATTATTCCTGTAGTTCCTTCTGTCTGCAAGGTTTCTATAGTTTCTAAAGAAGGTAATGTGGCGGAAAATATATTGCTTTCTCTTGCCACAAGCTTAAAGCCATCTGTTATTGCGAATAAAATCGTAACAAAAAAAGCTCCTGAAATTGCAAAAGCAAACAAAGTTCTCGGTGCAAAAGCAATCCAGAGTTTTTTCTCGGAAATTTTTCCGGTAAGCATTATTGCAAAAATTAGTATAATTGTAATACCGACCGCATAAACGATGATTTGTGTTATAGCCAGAAAATCAGCATTTAACATAACAAAAATCCCTGCTACTGAAATAAAAGCCAGAATTAATGATACGGCAGAATAAACTATTCTGGGCATAAAAACAACACCAAGTGCTGATATTATTAATACAAATGAAATTAAATAGAAAAATAAATTATAAATTACTTCCATAACTCCTCAATTTCTTAGTTTTAATTGTCTCGTTCTCGCTGTTTGAGCCTTTGATCCGATTTTTCCGGTGAAATCTTTAGTTTATCTATATCAAAAACCAGTGATTCTCTGGAGTAGTCGGCAAGTTCGTATTCTTCAGTCATAATTATTGCATCTTTCGGGCATACCTGTGTGCAGTTTCCGCAAAAGATGCATCTTCCGATATCTATTGTGAATTTATTTATTACAGGCTTATTATTTTCGCCTTTGGAAGTCTCAATCTGTATTAAATCACCGCAGGGACATACTTTTGTGCAGGACATACACCCTATGCAGTTTAATTCGCCGTCTTTGTTTGTAGTAAGTGCAAGCCTTCCTCTTATTCTTGAGTTGAAAACCTGTTTCTTTTCAGGATATTCAAGGGTAATAGCCGGTCTGAAAGCATGTTTGCCTATAGTGAACATACCTCTTGCTATTTCTATAATTCCGCTGAATGTTTTATTAATAAGTTTTTTCATTTTTTATATATTTCCCGTATTTAGCAGGTATTTCACTATTGCTACTATTGTTAAATTAAGTAAAGAAAGGGGAAGAAGGAATTTCCAGCTGAAAGTCATTAATTGATCAGCTCTTAGTCTTGGTAACGTTGCTCTTATCCACATAATAATTAATATTACAAAATAAGTTTTTGCTAAAAGCCAGAAGGCTTGCTCAAAATGAACAAAAATATTCAAAATTATCTGATTATGTATGATATTTTGAAATAAAATATTGGATAAATAACCGTTAAATGGAGATAAATAACCACCCATAAATAATGTAACCATTAAAACACTTATTATAAATAGCGCCGAATACTCCGCAAGGAAGAAAAGAGCAAATTTCATGCCCGAATACTCGGTATTGTAGCCGCTTACCAGTTCGCTTTCCGCTTCCGGCAAGTCAAATGGTATCCGGTTAACTTCAGCGATTGAGCATATAAAAAAAACAATAAATCCTATAAAAGCAGGCCATATGTTCCAGCTAAATATATTCCAGTTAAGCAAAATATTGTAGGAAATTCCTCCAGACTGCGCATCCACAATGTCTGAAAGATTCAATGTCTCTGAAATCACTGCTATGCTGAGTACTGAAATAATTAAAGGTATTTCATAACTTATAGCTTGTGCAGCAGATCGCATTCCTCCCAGCAGAGAATATTTGTTGTTACTTGCCCATCCTGCTAGTACTATGCCAACAGTGGTTAGGGAAGACAGTGCAAAAACCAGAAAAAGACCGGCTGCTAAATTTATAGCGACAAATTTTTCAGTAAACGGCATTAATCCGTAAATAACCATTATCGGGGCAAATACAATCATCGGTGCTAGCGTGAAAAGAATCTTATTTGTATCTTTAGACATAATGTCTTCTTTGATAAGCAGTTTTATTGCATCGGCAATGGTTTGGAAGAAGCCGAAAGGACCAACCCTGTTCGGACCTTTTCTTATGGTAAGCCACGCAAGAACTTTTCTTTCCATTAAAACCAGAAATAATACAACAATAATCAGTAATGCCGCCACACAAACGAACGGTATTATTGGCCATGTGATTTCCCCAAAAATTTCAGGAATTCCAAGTTTATTAAATAATTCCATATATAATTCGTGCATTATCTGTCCACCTCTGGAAGTACTACGTCAAGGCTTCCGAAAATCGGCATTAAATCAGAATAATTTCTGTTTTTTATGAGTTCAGGCAGCACCTGAACCGAAGAGAACGATGGAGTTCGCCATTTTACTCTATAGGGTTTGGTTGTGCCATCGCTTATAACATAACAGGATATTATTCCTCTGGGCGCTTCTACCATTGAAATGGCTTCCCCTGCCGGCGGTTTGAAAACCACCATATTAGCTTTTTTCCCTGTTAATTGAGAATCAAAGCCGCAATAACCACAATTTTCGTTGCCGCAATTGCAGTTTACTTTTTTCATTTTTAATTTCTCAGGAGTACCGCCGGGGATTTGTTTTATAGCATGCTCAATAATTTTCACTGATTCTCGCATTTCGGCAATTCTTACCAGATATCTGTCATAACTGTCGCCATTTTCAGCAAGATGAACGTTAAAATTTATTTCATCATATACAGAATACGAACATGGTTTTCTTAAATCAAGATTAACTCCCGATGCCCTTATATTTGCTCCTGTAATTCCGTAATCAATGCCTAATTCAGGAGTTAAAACACCAATATTTTTTGTTCTTTCTATAAATATAGGGTTTTTTGTAATTATTGCCTCATATTCATCGAACATTTTAGGCATTTTTTTGCATAAGTCAAGCGCTTTTGTAAGCCAGCCTTCCGGGAAATCCTGTTTAACCCCGCCAAAAGTGTAGAAATTATACATCATTCTCTGACCGGTCAACTGTTCAAAGAGGTTTACTATTTCTTCCCTTTCTCTAAAAGCATAAAACAGGGGAGAAGTAGCTCCCAAATCAAGTAAAAATGATGCCACCCATAGTAAATGCGAGCTGATTCTGTTAAATTCCATTGTAATAAGTCTTATATACTCGGCTCTCTTTGGGACTTTCAGCCCTGCTATTGATTCTACCGCATAGCAGTATGCCGCTGCGCAGAAAAAGCTTGATAAATAGTCCACCCTGTCAACCATTGGTAAATACTGGAAATAAGTCCTGCTTTCTGCAAGTTTTTCTTTTCCCCTGTGTAAATAACCGATTACAGGTTTTGTATCCTTTATTACTTCCCCTTCAAGAGTCATTATTAGTCTTAAAACGCCATGAGTACTGGGATGTTGAGGACCAACATTTATTATCATTTCTTTTTGAATAGTATTTTCTAAAACCATTTTTTTATCTCTTTATTTTTATCGTTCGTTCCAGCTTAATCTTTCGTCTTTAAGTACATAATCTTTTCTTAAAGGATATCCTATCCAGTCTTTAGGGAGTAAAATTCTTTCAAGTTCAGGATGATCTTTAAATATTATGCCAAATAAGTCATAAGTCTCTCTTTCATGCCAGTTTGCAGCGGAATATATGCCGCATAAGCTTTCAACAATAGGATTTTCTCTTTCAAGTTTGACTTTTATAATAATGTTTTTCTTGAAAGCAGTTGAAAATAAATGATAAACAACTTCAAAGCAATCCTGTTTATCAACGCCGCTTACGGAAAGCATCATATTAAACTGTTTATCTTCAGCATTTTTAAGATTATTAACAGTTTCAACCAGTATTTCTTTTGTTATTTCAAGATATTCCATGTTTTCTCCGTATTAATAAGGAATTAGATTGCCACGTCAGCCCTTCTGGCTTCCTCGCAATGACAGTTTTTATTGTAGCCCTCTTTTTGCACTCCCCAGTGTATTACCTGAAAATCAGGATTTGGAAGCAATACTTCACAATTTGCATCTTCAGAAAGTGTTACTCTTGGCTTATGGGCTTCAAGATATTTTTTCCTGTCCATAATAGTTTCTGTACGCATTTTTTTCTGAAGTTTTATTATGGCATCAAGCAGTGCTTCCGGTCTTGGAGGACAGCCCGGCAAATAAACGTCAACAGGGACTAATCTGTCCACGCCTTTCACTACAGAATAACAGTCATTTTCGTACATGCCGCCGGTTACAGTGCAGGCTCCCATTGCAATTACATATTTAGGTTCCGGCATTTGTTCATAAAGTCGTATTAAAGCAGGTGCCATTTTATGCGTAATCGTTCCAGCAGTAATCATTAAATCTGCTTGACGAGGTGTTGCCCTGAAAACTTCTGATCCGAATCTGGCTATATCAAAGCTGGCTGCGCTGGCTGAAATCATTTCAATTCCACAGCAGGAAGTTGCAAAGGTTAATGGCCATATTGAATTCGATCTTCCCCAGTTATATATAAAATCTACTGCTGTTAAAATTATTTGCATTTTTTAGATTATTCCCCGATTAATTCCCATTTTTGTCTATTTTTTACTGCCATTTTAAAGCGTCTTTCTTCCATGCGTAAACCAGTCCAAGAATCAGTATACCTATAAAAATCAGTGCTTCTACCAAGGCAAACAGTCCTAATTTATTATAGCTCACAGCCCATGGAAAAAGAAAAACCGCTTCAATATCAAATATTAAAAATAAAAGCGCATAAAGATAATATTTTATATCAAACTGGATTCTTGAATCACCGAAAGGTTTCATTCCACATTCGTAAGTGTTTTCTTTAAGTTTTCCCGGCGCTTTAGGCTGTACAATAAATGATAAAATAAGCGCTGCGGCTGCAAACGCAAAGGAAAACATAATAAAAGCTATTAAAATTCCGTAACCAGAGATGTACATTTGAATTTTACCCGTTTCCTCCAACTATGCCAGATTTGAATTTATTATTGCTTAATTTAAAAGGTTACTTGATATAAAGTAATTTTATATCGTAAATGATTTTTTCACAATTAAGTAAGACGAAATGTTAAGCTTTTAGTTTTGTTTAAAACTGTTCACAAAATTTTTGATTGACCTGTCCCATGTTTTTTCAGCGTCAGGCGGGAAAAAACAGCCCGGTATTTCGTTTTTGCTCCGGTGATATGTTACACATTCACAACAAACCCCTCTTCTGGAGCATCCGTCATAGCTGCAAGTGCAGTTTTGTAAATTTTTTGAAATTCTGCATTCCATTGTCTGCCATACTCCTTTATCTTAAAGCTTTGTTATTATGCATTAACGTTTAAAGATTCCTCCTTCTTTTCATGACATTTAGTCAGAAAAAGTGGAGCCCTTCCTTCCGCTTTGCATACAGCATTTTTTGTATTTTTGTCCGCTTCCGCAGGGACAAAGATCATTTCTGCCGATTTTATCGCCTGTGCTTACAGTATTGTTCGTCAAAAAATCAGGTACAAAGTTTTCAGCGGCTCTTGAAAGATCTGTTTCTATTACATCAGAAGGCTCTTCCTGCATATGGACTACCTGCATCTCGAACTTTGTCCTGAAAAGATGCGCAACCGTTTCTCTTTGAATTTCATGCATCATTCCGTTAAAGAGGTCAAAAGCTTCTTTTTTGTATTCCAGAAGAGGATCTTTCTGTCCATACGCCCTTAAACCAATGCCGTCTCTAAGAATATCTATATTATGCAGGTGGTCAATCCATTTACTGTCAATAATCCTAAGCAGTGTATCCCTTTCAAGATTTCTCATAATATTATCTTCAGCGCCTGAAATCTGCAATTCGTATTCACCTTCATTATATGAATCAGCCATAATATTGTTATAGAACGTTATGATTTCATCTTCGTGTTTATTATAGACGGCAATTGCCATGTTTTTAATCTTTTCAAGTAAGTCAGGGTATTTAATCCCACTAATATCCTCGACAGAAAGTTGTGAAAGCTGCGGAATGACTGAATGTATTGCTCTTATAAGAAAATTAAGAGATTCCTCGTCATATTCAACTGGAGGTAATTCAGGACTTATATAAGCTGACATAATCCTGTTAAGTTCCTGTTCAATCATATAAGTAATATCTTCATGAATATTTTTTCCTTCAAGAACCTTTCTTCTCTGGGTATAGAAAAGTTCTCTATGTCTGTTTATAACGTCATCGTATTCAAGGACGTGTTTTCTCATATCAAAGTGATATGTTTCAACTTTTTTTTGCGCTGATTCTATGCTTCTGCTAATTATAGGGGCTTCTATTGCCATGTCTTCCTCTACTTTAAGCATTTCCATAAGGTTATAGATTTTGTCTCCACCGAAAATGCGCATTAAGTTATCTTCAAGAGAAAGGAAAAATCTTGTAGAACCGGGATCTCCCTGTCTTGCGGCTCTTCCTCTGAGCTGGTTATCAATACGTCGTGATTCATGCCTTTCTGTGCCTATTACGTACAGTCCTCCGGCATTCACAACTTTTTCATGCTCTTCCTGTGTAATTTTATACGCTTTTTCAAGAGCCTGATTTTTTAAATTTTCGTATTCTTCTGTAGAAATTTTATCTTTATCAATACCTGACAATGAGTCTTTAGCAAGAAATTCAGGATTTCCGCCGAGTATAATATCTGTTCCTCTACCTGCCATGTTTGTGGCTATTGTAATTCCACCGTATCTGCCGGCTTGAGAAATTATAACGGCTTCCTTTTCATGATGTTTTGCGTTTAGTACATTGTGTTTAAGCCCTTTTGCTTTGAGCAATCCTGATAAAAATTCGGATTTTTCAATGCTTATTGTCCCTACAAGAATTGGTCTTCCCTGTAAATGAGCTTCTTGTATTTCGTCAACTACAGACTTGAATTTTTGTTTTTCAGTCTTATAAACAATATCAGCAAGATCTTTTCTTGTATCTTTCCTGTTTGTCGGAATTTGTGTAACTTCAAGACCGTATATTTTCCCGAATTCTGCTTCTTCAGTAATTGCTGTACCTGTCATTCCTGCAAGCTTGGGGTAAAGTCTGAACAGATTCTGGAAAGTTATGCTTGCAAGTGTCTGGCTTTCATCCTGAATTTTAACGCCTTCTTTTGCTTCTACAGCCTGATGAAGCCCATCACTCCAACGTCGACCTTCCATCATTCTGCCGGTAAATTCATCAACTATAACTATCTCACCATTTTTAACGACATAATCAGTGTCTTTTTGGAATAATTCCTTGGCTTTTAGCGCCTGAAGAACATAATGCGCAAGTTGAGTGGAAGTATCAAAAATATCTTGAACTCCCAGAAGTTCCTGAGCTTTGTCTATGCCTTCCTCGGTAAGAATTATGTTTTTGTTTTTCTCTTCAATTTCGTAATCAATGTCTTTTTCTAAGGCGGGAGCAATTTTTGCCATAGTCTTATATGTTTCTGCCGATTTTTCAAGTCTTCCGCTTATAATAAGAGGCGTTCTTGCTTCGTCTATAAGAATACTGTCAACTTCGTCAATAATAGCGTAGTTATAAGGTCTTTGAACGTACTGTTCAAGGCTTCCTGCCATATTATCACGCAGGTAATCAAAACCGAATTCATTGTTAGTTCCGTATGTTATATCGGCTGCATATGCTTTTTTCTTCTTTTCAAAACCTTTTTCCGTCCAGTCAGAAAGAACAAGCCCTACTTCAAGTCCGAGAAACTTGTAAATTTTGCCCATCCATTCACTGTCACGTTTAGCCAAATAATCGTTAACCGTAACAACATGCACCCCTTTACCTGTAAGTGCATTTAAGTATGCAGGCAAAGTTGCAACAAGCGTTTTACCTTCACCGGTTCTCATTTCTGATATCTGTCCCTGATGAAGAATAATTCCCCCGATTAGCTGCACGTCAAAATGACGCATGTTAAGGGTTCTTTTTCCTGCTTCCCTTACTACTGCAAAGGCTTCCGGTAACAAGTTTTCCAGTGCTTCTTTTTCTAAAGCTTTGTCTCTTGAAAAATCGTCTGATCTTTGCCTGTTTACAAGTCTTTGTTTGAATTCAGCTGTTTTTGTCTTTAATTCATAATCTGAAAGTTTGCTGATTTCAGATTCCATGCTGTTTATGTATTCAATTATAGGTTGAATTTTTTTAATTTTTTTCTCATTTGGATCCCCAAATATTTTTAATAAAACATCTATCATAATTTTAATTTTTTCCCCGAATTTAACAATTGTCATGCTGAACTTGTTTCAGCATCTATAAAATTTTAACATATACAAAATTTCTTATACATTTAATTTCTAATATAATCGACTGTACAATCGGGTATATTGTTTCTTGAACAGGACTATATAATTTGATTAAACCTTGGGTTTAAACCAGTCAAGCACGTCAAGTCCAAGAAGAGACCTGTAATTTTTGGTATTTATTTCGACAAGCTTGAATTTTTGTTTTGTGTCAAAAAAAGCGTTAGAGGGAGCTATTTTATTTTTTCCGGGGTGAGTTTTATGATGCCTGCGCCAGTAAGCCTGATGTGTGATAAAGTAATCCTTTTCTTCTCCCCACAATACTACTTTTTGATTGTCTTCATCATAAATTTTTTTAAGTCTTGATTTGTTGCCAATTTCTTTTAATTTAGCTGTCATTGCCCTGTCTAAATCGTTTGCGCTGGTCTTTTTATCACCTTTTAATAAAACAAAACCGTTAAAACTTATAAACAATTTTATTGCTCCATAATTAACAGGTTAAATTATAACACTACCATTTAACTGTATGATTACGATATATAAAAATTGGGGTTAAATAAAAAAGAGAAAGTATAAAAATTTTCTGGAGTTATTCATGGATTTAACATCCTTAATTGGTCCTATAGCCGGTATAGTATTTATTATGGTCGCATATTCCATGGAAGGTGGCACCATAGCATCATTGATACAGGTAACTGCTGCTATGATTGTATTTGGTGGTACTTTAGGAGCAGTCGTTTTTAGTTTTTCTCAGGAACAGCTTATTTCAGCAGTAAAAGCGGTACAAAGAGTTTTTTTTACTCAACATATAGAGTTTAAAGAAATTATTGCGGAAATTGTAAGATATGCTACAAAGGCAAGAAAAGAAGGGGTCATTGTTCTTGAAAAAGAAGCAAAGCATGCAAGTGATTCTTTAATAAAACTTGGACTTGAAGCGGTTAGCGACGGAGCTGATCCTTCTCTTGTCAGAGATTTAATGGAAACTCAACTTGCGCAGATGGAAGCTTCTTCCTTAAGTGATTGCAAGGTTTGGGAAGCAGCCGGAGCTTATTCACCTACATTTGGAATTATCGGCGCAGTAATGGGGCTTATTCAGGTAATGAAAAACCTTTCTGATCCTTCTGCACTGGGAGCAGGTATTGCTGTTGCATTCGTTGCTACTATTTATGGTTTAATCGGAGCAAATTTAGTATTTATTCCGATGAATACCAAAATTAAAAATAAAGATCACCATATGTTTATTGCAAAACAAATGATGATTGAAGGTATACTTTCTATTCAGGCCGGAGAAAGTCCTGCGCTTATTGAGAGAAAACTTCAGGCGTTTATATTAGAAGAATCAGGCGGGCATGGCGGCTCAAAATCTGCTGAAGAATCAATGGCTTAATACGGATAAGTTGAAATTATGGCAAGAAAAAAACACGCTGAAGAACATGTAAATCTTGAAAGATGGCTTGTATCCTATGCGGATTTTATTACACTGTTGTTTGCAACATTTGTTGTGCTTTATGCCCTGTCACAACTTGATTTAGCTAAATTTAAAGATTTGAAGATTTCTCTTGCAAAGGCTTTTTCTTCTTCACCGACTATTTTAAAAGGAGAGCCAAGTGTACTTGATAAACAAGGCGATCAGGTCATGAGTGCTAGTGGAGAAGCAAATAATCAAAATATAATTCCTCCTATACTTGATCAGCCATACACACAAAAAGAAAAAGCTGATTTTGAGGAAGTTGCAAAAAACTTAAATGATAAAAAGCCTAATGGACTTGAGGGAATTAAAGAAATTAAGGCAAAAGTCTCTGAGAGAGGACTTGTAATTAATTTAATCGGAAATGTTATTTTTGAGCCTGCAAGTGCGGCAATAAAAACTGATTATTATAAAGTCATTGATAAATTAGGAGAAGTTATTAAAACTAAATTTCCCAATCATTTGTTGAGAATTGAAGGGCATACAGATAATTTACCTATGAAATCGTCACTTTATCCCTCAAACTGGGAACTTTCATCTGCCAGGGCATCAACTATTGTTCGTTATCTTGTAGATAATTCCCATATACCCGCAAACAGGTTCAGCGCTGTAGGTTACGCTGAAAGCAGACCTGTCTCTTTGAATGACACTGAGCAGGGTAGAAAATTAAACAGAAGGGTTGAAATTGTTATATTGAAAAATTCATTGCTGAAAAATGAAATATTGACTGAAGATTTCAAAAAAGATCTTAAAAACGAAGTTTCAAAGTTTAAAAATGCAGGACAAATTCAGAAAAAGTCTGAACCCGCAGAACCACCACAAACAAGCGATGCTGTCCGTAATTTACTGAAAGAAGATAGTTTAAAAGGCGCTACAAGCGGCAATGTGATAATTTTTAACAGTAATAAAGATAATTATCAAGGAGAATCTGAAAAGATTTTGAATTCTATCAAGCAAGCAGAAAAACAGTCTGAAGAAGATGCCGTAACCAAAAGAGAAGCCTTCTACAAAGGCGTGAGAAAAAGTTTTAGCGATAAAAAAGAATAAATTACACCATATCAGAAAGATTTATTTGTACTCTGCCTGCATCAAGACTTGTTAATTCTACGATTATGTTGTTTATTCCCTTTTGTAGCTGTGCAGCGGGTTCTGAAAAGCAGTTTATTCCTGAATCAAATTCATTATTTAAAATACATGTAATATCTTCATTAAGTTTGACAAGCATGGGATTTTCAGAAGAAACATGTTCTGCTAAAGTCGCAACACCTGATTTTATAATTTTAATAAATGAAGAATTATAAATAGTGTCATTAATTTTAACGAAATTGATTCCGGTAATAAAACCCGGAGCCAGAATGTTTTTTAATTCAAAGGCTATGCCTTCTTCTATAAGTCTTAAGCTGCCTTTTTTGTAAATTTTTTTGAGCAAAAAAGATGGGATAATAGTCACGCCATGCCTCGCTAAGATTTTCTGAAAATAAATTTAAGTAAGGTTTAATCCTTCAACTGATTTTAATTCAAATGCCTGAATGTTTCTTATCTTTATATTAACACATACTTGTCCTGAATCAAAGTCTTTATTAAAATTAATAACATTTTCTCTGTCCCAAATAATTAATGACAGTCTGTTAACAGGGTTTATAAATTCTTCAGGCATATAAAACAGAGTTTGAGGACCTTTGGATTTCCAGAACCTACCAATATGGTTGCCATTTAAATATATATCCGCTTTATTAAATTTTGCATCGCTCAGGTCAAGTAAAAGAGGATTAAATTCTACCTTTTTATTAGCAGGATTTATTTTGAAGTTTGCGCTTAATTGTACTAAATAAGCGTTTTCGGAAGAGTTTTCCAGATTATCTTCCGGCATGAAATCCCATTCTTCTATAACAGGAGCTAATCCGCCTCTTATTCTCCATTCAATTTCCTTTTCAGGTATTGTTTTTAACGACAATATTCCTCTTGGAGCGACAAGTTCATTTTGAAAACCTTTGTCAAATCCTAAATTTTGTACCAGTATCGTCAATTCATTTCTACCGGTTGGATGAGAAAAATGTTTGTTTATTTCAAAAGTTATATTTTCAGAAATTTCATGGTCAATTCCCAATGTATCGTGCTGATAAATTTGTTTGCCGTTTAAATAAACAGCCCAGCAGTGTTTAGCGCTTATTTCAATCATGTCAGGCGTATGTTTAAAAGAGCCTTTATACCATATATAATCGTCATAAGTTGCATTTGTAATGCAGTCAAACTTTTCAGGCTCATTTAATACATCCCAGCTTGAATAATCATAGTTGAAATCTATTTCAGGGCTGCATTTAAAGGCTTTCCAATTTGTTAATTGCGGCAGGTCTTCTTTTTCAAAAGCTTTTTTAAAAGCAGCTTTTGCTGAATTATCGGTTAAAAAATCCACACCTGTAAGAATTTTATTATTAATAATCCACGTTTTATCAGCAGTTTCAGGCTTTATAAAAATAATTTCGGTAATCTGGTCATCTTTTGTGAATTTATACGAAGATAAATCTTCAAGATTATCGGATTTTATACGGTTAATTCCATTTATCAGTGGGGCGGAAATATAAATCTCAGAATCTTTGTCTATAAGCAAAAAAACTTTTTCATGATTAGCATTCTCAACCCTTGCAAAAATTTCCATTGAAGAAAAATCTATTTTGCATGCGTTTAAGTTTAAATCAACAGGAAGAATTTTCATGTCGAAAGGCTTAATTTTTATATTAAATTTATCTAAAATATTTAAATTTTTATCTAAAATATTAAAATTTCTGATAAAAAGCCACTTGCATCCATTAAGGTTATCTTTTCTCAACTTGATGAAAAGATTTTCATTTTCCAAAATAGTATCTTGCATAGAATTGTCATCCTGAACTTGTTTCAAGATCTGTTCGGTTTTGGATACCGATTCTAATTGCCGGATAGATTCCGAATCAAGTTCGGAATGACATGCGACAACTTCAGCGTGAAATTCTTCGATTAGCTCGGTCGAAGCAAGATTAAATGAATTTAAAAAATAGTTTATTTGTTTTGCTTTAAAATAATTTTTTCGTGGAATGCCTGTTTCTGAAATAGGCGCTGCAAAATCATAAGACGTATAAACTTCGCAGCTTGCCAGTTTATCCCATGAAGTTCCTCCGCATCCCATATAATGGTTAAACATTGTTATTCCCTGCGAAAGCGCTGTTTTAGTAACAATATTTATATGCTGTTCTTCAAAATGGGGGTGTATCTTTTCATATCCAATACCGTCCCATCTGTCAAACCATCCTGCTTGAAGCTCCGCAATTAAAAGCGGCGCATCATCTTTGTATTCTTTTAGATTACTTTCCGCATTGTCTAAAACCCCGAAAGTATCAGGAAAATCCTTCCAGTTATAGTTTAAATTAATTGTCGGATAATTATCGAAAGCGTAAATGTTGACAATGTCAGAATATAAACCAACAGAAAGCGCATCATTATGAAATATTGGCGCTTTAATACCAAGAGAACGAGACATATCGTAAAGTTCCTGCATGTAATCAGGCTCTGCCTCATTTGTGAAGTATTCATTCTCTATCTGAAATGCAATTATATTGTGATATTCATTTATAATTGGAATAATTCTTGAATACCATTCTCTTAATGCTTTCATGTAAGGCTTGGAGTAAACAAAATTTCCGTCTTTTTTGTTCCTGATAATCATGCCGGGAATATTTAAAAGCCAAGTTGGAAGTCCGCCAAGAGAAAGTTCAGCGTTTATAAAAGGTCCCGGTCTCGCAATTACGTGTAAGTCAAGCTCGACAGTTAAATCCAGAAGCGCTCTTATATCCCTGATTCCGGTAAAATCATAAGCCCCTGGTTTATGTGAGTGATATCCCCAGCAAAAATAGAAGTCGACTGTGTTGTATCCACAGGCTTTAATCTTGCTTAGTCTGTCTCTCCAAGTATCTATTCCCGGGCATCGGAAATAATGAAAAGCTGCGCTGTTTATTAAAACTTTTTTATTATTAATAATCAGAGAATATTTGTCATAATCTATAATCATAAGAATGCCTGTTCATCTATGGTTCAAGTATTATTTTTAAGGATATATGCTTTTTAGTCAATTACCTTTACAATTTACAATATTTTTTTGGAGGGCAATTTTTTTTGTTTTTGGTTTTATAGTTTATAGGTGAACTCATAAATAAATGTAGGAAATTTTAATTGCTGCCGCCCATAAATCAAAATCAATCATTCATGTATAAAACAACCTCCGAAATCGAAAAAAACGCAGTGCTTAACCGCGGTTTGATGGAATCTCTGGGCGTTGAGCTTCCGTTTGCATTGATGGCAAACAATGATGATGAAAAAACTGAACGGTTTATGAGAA
>DYOT01000089.1 GCA_020720345.1 Candidatus Caenarcanum sp. | reverse complement strand
TATAAAAGATAAAATCTGATAAATATGACAAAAATCGACAAATTAATACAAAAAATTTTGAACTCCAAAACAATTTCGACTGATGAAGCAATTAAACTTCTTATTAATCTCGGCTTTTACAATAGAAAAAGAATCAGGTCAGGCAGTTCCCATCAGGTCTTTGTCAAAAATGAAATGATAATTTCTTTAGTAGCAGATAGAAAAGAATTAAAACCTTATCAAATGCAACAATTACAAGAAATTTTAAAAAAGGAAGGATATAAAAATGACTAAAAATTTAAATTATTTTTTAAACTTACATTGGACTTATCTTTTTGAGTGGAGTGATGAAGATAATTGCTATATTGCTTCAGTTGCTGAACTTGAAGGATTGAAAACGGACGGCAAAACAGTTGATGAAGCCGCCCATATGATTAAAGATGCTTTAATTGAATATATTGAAACCATGCTTGAATCAGGAAAAGAAATCCCTGAACCTCCAAAGCCTGAATTTTTTAAAGGAAGAGTTACTTTCAGAACAACTCCTGAAAAACATTATAAATTAGTTAAAAAGGCAACTAGCCAAAAAAAAAGCTTAAATAAATTATTAAATGAAATTATAGAAAGAAATATTGCTTAAAGATATGTCAATACTCTGTTTTTGAATTTTGTTTAAGAATCACAGTCCTAAATAAAAACAAAGGCAGTGCAGGAAACATCCTGCTGAACCTTGAGGGTTGTTTTATTAACCTGTGTAACCATTCCAGACCAAACATCCTGAAAAACACAGGGGCTCTTTTAACTTTATTTGCCCAAACATCAAAACTTCCTCCAACTCCTATCATAACGGTATGCGCAAGAGTACTTCTGTGTTTATCTATAAAATATTCCTGCTTTGGAGAGCCGGTTGCAATCAACAGCAAATGTGGGCTTACTTTTTCCAGTTCCGCGGTTATTTCAGGTAAATTTTCTTCTGAAAAATATCCGTCATGTGCATAAACCATATTAATTTTTGGATATTTAATTTTTAATTCTATTTTTAAAGACTCTATAACTTCTTTGGATGCCCCAAGAAAAGCTACTTTATAATTGTTTTCAGCACATATTTCGATTAAATTTTCGGAGAATTCTATCCCTGCCAATTTTTTAATAGTTTTATGCCCTAATCGTTTTAGTGCCAGCTCCATGCCGGTGCTGTCAGGAATTATCAATTCTGCTTTTTTAATTATAGCATCCAGTTTGGGATTTTTTTCGGCGGAAAGTATGATTTCAGGATTAATTGTAACCACATGAATTCCTTGTCCTGATTTTATGCAATTTTCCGCAAAATCAAGAGCTTCGTCTTTTACAACTAAATCAACAGGATAGCCTAAAATATACGCTCTTTTTTTTTTATATTCAGTTTTATCATCAATATTTTTCAATTTTTTTATTTAATTTGCATAAATATTTATTTTTTTGTATCTAAAGTACTTGTTTTAAGTGTATTATAACCAAGATACAAAAGCCCAAAAAATATACCAAAAACAATTACCAAAGCCAAAGATTGATTCATTTCCATATTCATTTTTCAGTAATCTCCTCTTGTTTAAGTCTTTTATGTGTATCTTTTATATTATCACTTATACAGCTTATTAAATAAATCCAAAATAGAGTTAACATAAAACCTGTAACCATTAATATTAATTCTATCAAATTTGTTTTGGCATTTAATGCTTTTATTAACAAGCCCAGAGTTCCTGCTACAGTAGCAATCGTAGTTTGCCATACAAGATTTTATTCATTCTTTGGGTATTTAATTTTTCTTTCAAATCAATTTTCATAATTGAAATTATACCGAAACCCCTCATAAATGTAAAATTAATCCAAGATTATAGAGTTTATCAATAAAATTATATTTTCGTTACAAATATGCACCTTTTTATCAGCAAATTCTTTTAAATTGCTGCGAATTTCATCTTTTTTTGTAATTAATTCGTTGATTTTAGAGTTTAAAACATCCTTTGTTATTGAATTAATATTGATATAAGGAATTTTTGATTCCAGCGCAAGATTTTTAACTTTAGGATCATAAGATAATGCAAGCGTAGGCACATCAAACCGTGTAGAAATAAGACAGGCGTGATAGCGCATACCGATAAGAAAATCAATGTTTCCTAACAGGCTTATGCTCTGTTCAATAGAAAGATTTGAAAAAATTCTTGTCTCGGCTTTTAAATTTTTATTTAAAAGAATAGTTTTAAGTTTCTGTGCAATTGCAAGGTCATAATCGTCCTGAAGAGAGATTAAACTAATACAGACTTTTTCATCATTGAATTTTTCGCATATTGCATTTGCAATAATATCAATAGTGCTGTCTTTAAGATCTTTCCATCTTCTTAACTGAATACCAATATTGATTTTCTCAACATCCAAACGATTTTGGTCTGACATAACATCAAGACACCAGGCGGTATCAGTTGCTAAAACAGATTCAATACCCATATTTTTGAGTAAATTATAGCTTTCTCTATCTCTGACACTTATTAAATCAGCTTTCTTTAGAACAAATCCGCTTAGGATTTTTGCAAATATGCCGTTTATTGGTCCAATCCCCTGTGCAAAAATTATAGCTTTTTTGTGAAAAATAAATTTCGAGAGGAAAATTAGCCCTAAATAATAAAGAAGACTCTTGAAACTGGTTACATTCTGGATTAAACTGCCGCCTCCGCTAATAAAAACATGACAGTTTTCCATTTTTGCCATAATTTCTTTGGTATTGAACCTGTAAATAGAATCTACGTCGTATAATTTTTTAGTTTTTGCCGGATTATTTGATAGCACTGTTATCTTTGGATTATCAAGATGTTTTTTTAAAGCTGAGACAAGAACATACAAAATTATGTCATCGCCAAAGTTATCAAAACCGTAATATCCTGAAATTAGAATTTTTTTCATCTTTTCCCTCTGTTGCCGTAATCGCTTTTTGGCAGTCTTCTTGTATCTGGGCTTTTAATTCGTCTAGAGAATCGAATTTTTTTTCGTCTCTTATCCTGCTTAAAAAGGATACTTTTATGTGTTTTCCGTATATGTCCTCGTCAAAATTAAGAATATGCGCTTCTACGAGGTCTCTTTTTAAGTCGCCCAGAGTCGGTCTTATTCCAACATTAATTACTGCGCTATGAATATTTGAATCAATCTCTACGTTTCCTTTGTAGACACCTCTTAATGGTATTATCAATTCGTAGGGTATGTCAAGATTCGCTGTGGGGAAACCTATAGACCTGCCTAAATGTTGACCGTGAACTACTTTGCCTGTTACAGCAAATGGTCTCCCCAGAAAGTGGTTTGCAGCACAAACATCTCCTGAAAAAATATGCTTTCTGATAGCGGAACTGCTGACAACATGACCGTTTACTTTTACCGGTGAGATGATATCAACGTTAAACCCGTATTTTTCGCTGTTTTCCTGAAGAAACTTTCCGTTTCCCGTTTTGTTGTCGACATGTTTATCAGGATAATTAATGCATTGATTTGGTTGCTTGTGTTTGCAGCTTTGCTGCCCGAATTTATGGTTATAGCCGATTGTAATATTTTTTGCATTTAAGCAATCTATTAAAACATTTTGTAAATAATCATGAGCAGTCATTTTAGCAATTGATTCGTTGAAATTTATTATAACAGCCGCCTGAAGCCCTAGATTTTCAAAGAGTTCCAGTTTTTCTTCCAGAAAAGTAATGCTATTAGAAGCGGGAGTTAAAGAAGCGGATTTGGAAATAATATAACGGGGATGTTGCGAAAATGTTACTGCAGCACTTGTTACGCCTAGTTGTTGAGCCTTTTTAACCGCATTTGAAATAACTTTCTGATGCCCTAAATGCACTCCGTCAAAGAAGCCCAGAGCCAATGAAGATGCTTCCAGCATATTTTTATTATATTCCCGAAAAACGAGCAACTCTTGAAACCCTTCAACTATTACTTAAATCTCTATAAAAAATTGTACTATAATTTTTAATTTAGTGTTTTTTGTAAAGTTCAAAGATTACAATTTTTTGTCTTTGGATTAATATAGTACTGGAAACTAATTATGTATAGGTAAATATATTGTGTATGATGTAGCTGTTATTGGTGGTGGACCTGCTGGAATTTTTTCCGCTCTGGAAATTGCAAAGCTTAAACCGGATTGGAAAGTGGTTATTTTTGAAAAAGGTCCAAAAATAACAGAAAGAAAATGTCTGGCAAGAAACGGTCTGAAATGCCCCCCGTGCAAAACCTGTAATCTGTTATGCGGATGGGGAGGAGCAGGAGCGTTCAGCGATGGAAAACTTACTCTGACTCCTGATGTTGGCGGCAATCTCCTTGATTATATGGACAGGAAAAACCTTGAAGACTTAATTTCATACACAGACAACATATATCTTGAATATGGAGCAACTCAGACTGTATACGGCGCAAATTCAGATATTATTTCTGATATTGACAGAAGGGCAACACTTGCTGAGCTTAAGCTTGTGTATTCCCCTATTCGACATCTTGGTACGGAGAGAAGTCTTAGTGTTCTAAAGAGCATGTACGACAGCATTTTAGAAAAAGGGGCAGAAGTTCATTCAGAGGAAAAAGCTGATTCTCTTATTGTAGAAAATGGTGAAGTAAAAGGATTTACTACAGATAAAGGTCAAAAAATATATGCAAATTATGTAATTGTCGCTCCGGGAAGAGAAGGAGCAGAATGGCTGACAAGAGAATTTAACGGATTAGGAATAGAGCTTGCTAATAATGCGATAGATATTGGTGTAAGAGTGGAACTCCCTGCTCCGGTAATGGAAGAGCTTACCAGTAAGCTTTATGAAGTGAAGCTTATCTATAACGCTCCTACTTTTGGTGATGATGTAAGAACTTTCTGTATGAATCCTTACGGAGAAGTTGTTTGCGAAAACTATGAAGGTGTAACTACAGTAAACGGTCATAGCTGGGCAAATAAAAAGACTAAAAATACAAATTTCGCGCTTCTTGTAAGCAATAAATTTACAGAACCTTTTAATGAACCGATAACTTACGGTCAGCATATAGGAAGACTAGCAAATATGCTTGCTGGCGGAGTTCTTGTGCAAAGATTTGGCGACCTTTTAGACGGAAGAAGATCAACTCCTGAAAAAATCAAACAGGGAACAGTTGTTCCAACCTTTAAATCCGCAACTCCAGGAGATTTAAGTCTTGTATTGCCATACAGGCATTTGACAAATATTATTGAAATGCTGGAAGCTCTTGATAAAATAGCGCCCGGCGTGGCTTCCAGATATACGCTTCTTTATGGAATCGAAGTTAAATTCTACAGCGCAAGGGTAAAATTAAGCTCTGAACTGGAAACAGACGGAATTAAAAATCTTTTTGCAATTGGCGATGGAGCTGGCGTAACCAGAGGCTTGATTCAGGCTTCTGCTTCAGGTGTTCATGCAGCAAGGGTCATTTGCTCAAGATAATTTTTTCTTTTATTAATCTATGACCTTTTTCAAAGAAATGGGCTGCTTTTTCACCGGACTCTAATAAAATATTGATGGATTTATTTACATCCGAGGAAAGCCAACCTTTTTTAGCTAATCCACTAATTGCTTCTGCTATATGTGCATCAGGTGCAAAAATGGCAAAACCATTATCTGCATATGTTAATTTATAAGCTTCAGTGGATTTCTGTTCTTTACAAAAAGTGTCAATAATTCCAATTGCTTCTTCGCTTAATTTAGCTGTATTTTTTCTGCTCATTGTATGGATAAATGCTTTTCCTGCAAATGCAGGCTTGTTGTTATTTTGTGAAAATCTTACCGGGTTAATCTGCATGATTTTGTTTCCTTTTTAACTTCTATTTATATAAATCACGTAAAAGAAAATTGTGATAGTTA
>DYOT01000314.1 GCA_020720345.1 Candidatus Caenarcanum sp. | reverse complement strand
TGATAAGCGCGAAAAAGGCATTGCAAAAACTGGTTGAAGGAAATGAACAGTTTGTTTCAGGAAATCCGGTTAATCCTAACAGATGCCACATGACCCGTCAGGAGCTGATTTTGGGTCAGGCACCATTTGCCGCTGTTCTTGCCTGTTCTGACGCAAGAACACCGGGAGAAATTATATTTGATCAGGGGCTGGGCGATCTTTTTATGGTTAGGATTGCCGGCAACATACTCGCCGAAGAAGTAATAGGCAGTCTTGCCTATGCGGTCAATGAACTTGATGTAAACCTTATTGTTGTAATGGGACATGACCACTGTGGAGCTGTAACAGCTGCTCTCAAAGATGATAACGAATGCATATATATAAAAAGCCTTCTGGACAGGATTAAGCCGCTTATTTCCGATCATAACACCATTGACGATTTAAAAAAAATAACCGTAAGAAATGTTAAAAACGTAGTTACTCAATTAAAAACTCTTAATCTTGTTTTTAATAATAAAATTGAGAGCGGAAAGCTTGAAATAACTGGTGCATACTACGATTTGGAAACAGGTATAGTTGAGTTTGATATATAAGAGGAGGTAAAATGACAGGAATTCTCTTAGTGGCTCTTGGCGGCGCACTCGGCTCATTATTAAGATTCGGAGTAATTACTCTGACTTATAAATATATGGATATTCATTTTCCCTGGGCAACAATTTTTGCAAATCTTGCCGGATGCTTTGCTATAGGAATGATATGGGCAATTCTTGACACTTTTGACGAGCCAAAAAACCTTAAACTTTTTCTTATAACGGGATTATTAGGAGGATTTACGACTTTTTCGAGTTTTGCGCTTGAAAATTTAAACCTCTTCCGTGCTGGCAGGGTTGATCTGGCGGCTGCAAATATATTAATCAGTAATGTAGCAGGGATTTTACTTGTTTTTGCAGCTTACTGGCTTACACGTTCAACAATTCGAGTTTTCAGGGCTTTTTAAAAATTTATCCCTATATTAAGTTTTTGTTTTGCATATTCCCTGTTATACCGATTCAAAAAAGTAATCCTGAATAAAATTATTTTTTATAAAATAGGTATGCGAAGCGAAGGAGGTGCTGTTTTCTTGAAAACTAACTCATTCTGGCATAAAATAAAAACTG
>DYOT01000313.1 GCA_020720345.1 Candidatus Caenarcanum sp. | reverse complement strand
TAAATTAATTAAAATTGATAAGAAATAAGTTTTGGAAAGGATAAAAAATGGCTGAAAATTTAAATATTTACAAATGTGATCACTGCGGAATCATCGTTGAAATTCTTCATGAAGGAGGCGGCACGCTTGTTTGCTGCAATCATCCTATGAGACTTTTAAAAGAAAATACAACAGATGCCGCTCTGGAAAAACATGTTCCGGTTGTGGAAATTATCCCTGAAGGTGTAAAAGTGGCGGTTGGCAGCGTAGAACACCCTATGACACAAGAACATTATATTGAATGGATTGAAGTTATCGCCGATGAAAAAGTATACAGAAAGCAATTAAAACCGGGCGATAAGCCTGAGGCTGTGTTTAATATTCAAGCTGAAAACATAATTGCAAGAGAATACTGCAATTTACATGGATTATGGAAGAAATGACACTTGTCACTTGATATACTAAAATGAGTTTGCTTCGCATACTGCCTTTATAAAATTCAAGAAAAATCCTAAATTTAATTTTGAGGCAGTATAAGTAATCGATTAAAGAATTTTATACTTATACAAATATGGAGGAAAAATAAATGCTTACGGCAAAAATACAAAAAGAACTAAACAGCCAGCTTAATAAAGAACTTTTTTCGGCTTATTTATATATGTCAATGGCGGCATACTTTCAGGATGTTGATTTATTAGGCTTCGCAAATTGGATGAACATTCAAGTGAAAGAAGAACTTATGCATGCTGAAAAATTTTATAACTTTATTCATGAAAGAGGCGGAAGAGTGGCTCTTGAAGCCATCGAAAAGCCACTAACAGAATGGGCTTCACCACTTACAGCTTTTGAAGCTTCTCTCGACCATGAAGTTTTTATTACTAAATCTATTAACGAACTTGTCAATGTTTCTCTTCAGGAAAGCGACCATGCCACAGGCATCTTCCTACAATGGTTTGTAACAGAACAGGTTGAAGAAGAAGCTAATACCACAGAAATCATTAAGAAACTTAAGCTCATGAAAGATTTTCCCGGTGGTTTATATATGATTGACAAAGAGCTTGCCGGAAGAACATTAGTTATGCCTGCAACAGCAGCGTAATTGTTCTAAAAGAAAAACAGGCATGAGTTTATAAAAACTCCGCCTGTTTTTTATTGTA
>DYOT01000088.1 GCA_020720345.1 Candidatus Caenarcanum sp. | reverse complement strand
TAAAGAAACATTAATAAACGTGTACTGGTTATAAAAATGACTTTTATTGAAAAAAATCAGGAACCCAATTTGAATTTACTTGAAATCTTTAATAAATCTGACAAAATTTTTCTGCTTGAATTTGATAAAAATGGTTTAATTATAAATTTTTCAGAAAAACTGCCTGCAAGACTTGGCTTTATTAAGGAAGAATTCAGTAAATTAAGTTTGCATAAAATTTTCGACTTTAGAATTTCTGAAATCGTTAAAAATCTTAATTTGATTGAAGAAATTTCCTCGGAAATTAATCTTGTGCAAAAAAATAGAGGCTTTTTATTCACAAAAACAATTTTCATAAAGAGTAATGAAAATATAACTGCAATATCAATGCCTGCCACCGAATATAATAATTTAAAAGAACTAAATAATCGGCTTATAAAAACTCTTCATGCCGGTGTGGAAATATTGAGCCATAAGGACTTTCCTGAAGATAGCATATTTAAATTTGTGTTAAACATAATTAAAAGTCTTGTGAATTATGATAAAGCAGCTATATTTTTGCTTGAAGGAGATACTCTTATTACAAAAATCCAGTCAGGATTTGAATTTTATCCTCATAATCACAAAAAACACATAACTGAAAAAGATAAAATATTAAATTATATTCTATCAACTCATAAAAGTATTATAGACAATACAGATAATAATCAATTTAACAGCTCAATAATGGGCGAAATCGGGCTTGAATCTGATGATTTTTATCACTCCTCAATAATTTCACCTTTAAGAATAAGGGAAACTGTTTACGGATTTATAATACTTGTACAAAATAAGCCTGTAAAATACGATGAAAATGACATGGCAATCCTTGAAACATTATGTTCGGTTTCTTCTTATTTGATAAAAGATGCTGAATTAAGCCGGGTATTTGCAATGCAGCTTAAAATCCTTAAAGACAACATTATAGAGCGGACAAAAACTCTCGAAGTCATAAAAGAACAAAATAAAAAAATTCTTGAGGCTGATAAAATCAAAAATGAATTTCTTGCAAATATGTCCCATGAGCTAAGAACACCCTTAAATGCTATTATAGGCTTTTCTGAAGCTTTAAATCTTAAAATATTCGGGGAATTAAACGAGAAACAATCCGAATACATAATGGACATAAATTCCAGCGGTGTTCACCTGCTAGGAATGATAAATGATTTACTGGATTTGTCAAAAATTGAATCCGGTAAAATGCAGTTGAGTAAAGAAAATTTTAATGTTAAATCAGCCATAAGTGAAGCTTTAAGTATAGTTTCCCTACTTGTTAAGCAGAAAAATTTAAATATCAATTTTGAATGCAAGGATATTTCTCTTGAAATCAGCGCAGACAGAAGAAAATTTCATCAAATTTTGTATAATTTACTTAGCAATGCAATAAAATTTACTCACGAAGGCGGGCATATTGAAGTAAAAGCAGCTAAAGACGGTAAATTTTTAAAAGTTTCCGTAAAAGATGACGGTATAGGAATAGCTCCTGAATTTCATGAGAAAATATTTGGAAAATTTCAACAGGTCGACAGCTCTCTTTCCGCAAAGCAGGGCAGTACAGGTCTTGGTTTGACCATTACAAAAGAGCTTGTAAAGATTCATGGGGGCAAAATTTTGCTTGAAAGCAAGCTAAAAAAAGGTTCAACGTTTGCTTTTACTCTACCCATAAAGGAATTATAAACAATGCAAAACAGAGGTAAAATACTTATAGTTGAGGACAATCCTTCAAATTTAAAATTAATAAGAGATATTCTAATTTTTCAGGATTATAGCGTAATTGAGGCAACAGACGGCAAAATAGCACTGGAAACCATAGAAAAGAATTATGAGGAAATTGATTTAATACTTATGGACTTGCAGCTTCCTGAAATAGGGGGGCTTGAGGTAATTAACAGGATAAAAAATAATCCTGATACAAAAAATATTCCTATAATTGTTGTATCTGCCCATGCAATGGAATCTGACATTAAAAAATGCTATGAAGCAGGCTGTGTTGATTATATTACCAAGCCTATAAACGTTCAGGAGTTTATAAAAAAGATTAATTTGTTTTATTATAAAACGGTTTAATAGTCTTGATATTTTTGTACTGCTGTATGATAATTATTTTAATTAAGGCATAGTAGCTCAGTTGGCTAGAGCACGCGGCTCATACCCGCGCGGTCACTGGTTCGAATCCAGTCTATGCTAAAAATAACCCCCTTATGCTATTTTAAGTTTCGGGGGTTTATTTTTGATTAAATTTAATAAACTTATTTAAGTTATTGTAATTTTGCTTGGTTAATGATGAATTAGGATTAAGGATCAGAGCTTTTTTAATTATTTTCCCTCAGCCCTGGATTCTAAGGTTCTGTAATTAGGCTGTATTTATTTTTTCCAAGAACGCTACATTTTTTATTCCGTAAAAGCCTAATTTAAGCTACAATAGAATTACGTAGTAATAAATTTTGTGAATTATGGAACAAAATGAATGAAAACATAAGTATACTGTTTCTTGGCGACATAGTCGGCAGACCGGGCAGGCATGGCGTTGCGCGGTTTCTGGAACTTGCTGGAAATAAATATGATTTTGTAATAGCCAATGTGGAAAATGCTTCGCATGGCTATGGTCTTACGGAAAAAAATTATAATGAACTTGCTGATATGGGTGTTAATGCAATGACTTCCGGCAACCATATATGGGATAGAAAAGATATTTTTGAATACATAGACGGCGCTGATAAACTTCTCAGACCGCTTAATTATCCTGAAGGGACTCCGGGCGTTGGCTCTAAAATATTCAGGCTTTCAGACAACTTTTCTCTGGGCGTTATTAATTTGCAGGGAACGGTTTTTATGTCTCCTATCCTGCCTCCATGGAAGTTATTGGAAGAAGAAATTAATAAAATTCATAATGAAACACCTGTTATAATTGTCGATTTTCATGCGGAAGCAACAGCAGAAAAAATTTCCTGCGGGTATATAGCTGATAAATTATCAGTGAGTGCTGTTCTTGGAACGCATACTCATGTCCAGACAGCAGATGAAAGAATTCTGGAAAACGGAGCAGCATATATTACTGATGCAGGGTTTTGCGGGACATACAAAAGTGTAATAGGCATGGATATTGATAGTTCTGTTAAAAGACTGTCTACATGCATACCTATTAAATTTGATGTGGCTTCTGACGATAAAGCCCAGATAAACGGAGTGGAGTTGCTTATTAACCTGCAAACAGGGCGTGCGTCAGAGATAAAAAGAATTAATGAAATTATAAATTTAAGTGAAAGAGGTAATTGATTATATGAAAGGATAGAAAATTGGGATTAGATCTGCATATTCACAGTGTCTACTCTGACGGAAGCCTGACTCCTGAAGAGATTGTTGACGTTGCCATGGATCTTGGGTTGACAGCTATTTCGATTACAGACCATGACAATTTGCTTGCGTATAATTGCGCAAAAACATACGCGAAAGCGCGTTCTGAAGAAACCGGCAAACCTCTTCTGGAAATAATTTCAGGAATTGAAGTAAATACCATCTTTGAAAGACATGAAATCCATATTCTTGGCTATTTTATTGACGATACCAGAGAAACAATACAGGATTTAGTAACTTATCAAAAACAGGCAAGGGTACAGCAAACAACTGAAATTCTTAAAAATTTAAAAAAACTGGCTAAAATAGATATTAAACTTCAGGATATAAACGCACTTGTTAAAGAAGGCGGAAGTATAGGTCGTCCCCACATAGCCAAAGCAATTGTTAAATCAGGCGGGGTTTCGACTATGCTGGAAGCATACAGGAAATATATTTCTGACGATTCGCCCACATACATAAAACGTAAAACAGTTTCGCCTCATGAAGCAGTGGAAACAATATATGAAGCTGGAGGAATCCCTGTTATAGCCCATCCTTGCGATCTTGATGCAGTGGAAGATCTTGTAAAAGAACTTATGAATTATGGATTAAGAGGACTTGAAGTTTATCATAGGAAACATTCCCCTGCTATGATCGAATATTATTCAAGCCTGGCGGAAAAATATGAATTAATAGCAACAGGCGGTTCAGATTGCCATGGACCTAAAGCAAACGGACAGCTTGCCCTTGGAAAAACCCATGTACCTGAATGGGTATTAACAGAACTTAAAAAGGAAAAAAGTCGCCTTAATATTGCCCTTAGGTAGAACTGGTATTATTCTTCCGAAACATCGAATCAAATAACCCTTTTGAATAATCTACCCAGTAGTTATTTTGCTGTTTATAAGAATTATAACCATTAAATCCATCCGTATAGCCACAGTTTCTACGTGAAGGCTGGCATTGCTGTGGAGAAGAATTGTTAATCATTGGGAAGATACAACTAAATGCATCCCTTATATGATTTGCCCAGCTGAATTTTTCTTGTTGATAAACCGGGCTTGAACTAAACAAAGTAGGATTATTCACTCCGAAAACCCCTTCCCACCTTGACATGCTTGTATTAGTGGTATCAGAAAGCGGGGAACAGCGATTATAAGGTCGTGAACAATTGTTATTGTTAAAATTAAAACTCATATAATAAATCCTTCAGGTTGTGTAGCTGCTTAATCTGAATATATAAATAATATATCTTTATAGTATATTAAAAACAAACGGTATATACAAATTGCTATTTATTTATAAAATATTAAGAAATATTAAATGTTTCTCCCTGACTTCCATTTTATATTTGTATTAATATTGATTATAAAATTCCAAAGGTTTTAATAAATCAATGAATCAGAATACTGACATAATAAACTTTCAAAGAATTTCTCAATCAATTACAGCTAACAAAAAAACTATATTTTTTCTTTCTTTAATATTCATAGCTTTAGGAATTTTTTTGTATCTTGTACTGCCTAAAAAATACACATCAGAAGCTGAAATTTTAATAAAAAAAACAGGCTCCACAAACCTGTCCTACATAAATCCTTTTGTTGTTTCTGAAAACGCTGAAAATGACGGATTAAAAAACATTTTTTCTACCCGAAGCCAGATAAGCGAAGAAATAGAAATAATAAAATCCTCTCTGGTTATTGAAAATGTTGTAAAAGAAAATAATTTAAAATATATCAGGGGGCATGCCAAAGGAAAATATCTTTCAACAAAAGATTTTTTAAGAAAATATTTCAATATATCAAAAATAAAAGATACTAATATAATTTATATTTCTTACAAGTCAAAAAATCCTGTTCTTTCATATAGCGTTATAAATTCAATTATCAGCAATTATAAAAAAGTACAGAAAAATATCAATCTTGAAAAATCCTCGAAAGATGCCGATTTTTTAAAAATAGCATGCCTGAAAGCTGAAAAAGAATTAAATCATAAAATTGAACAGTTAAAAAAAATAAGGAAACACTCTGGAAATACTGGTTTGTCGCAGGATATAAGCATGCTCGGCTTTTTTGATAAAAGAGTAAAAAACAAACTGGAGCAAATATCTAATGAAGAAATTAATATAAAAAACCTTGAGCTTGAGATAAGCCAAAAATCAGGAGAAGTAAGCTCTTTAAGGGAAAAACTTGAAACAAGTTCTTTAATAAAGCAAATGTCTAATAATGCAACGGATATATTAATTCTTGAAGCGCCAAAAATCAGGGAAAAGTATGATTTTTCAGAACCTCAGCCTCTTGTAATAATTATTCTGTGCTTACTTGGGTGGGTGCTAGCATGTTTAAGTTTTGTGAAGATTTAGCCTGATAATTATTTCTGATTTTAACAAATATTAACATTTTTATTATTGTCATTGCGAGGCATTAAGCGTTTCTTAATATCAAGATTAAACAAACGAAGCAATCTTCTTATGCCCAAAGGCAATCGATGAAATAATACTAAATTGAAATCAAT
>DYOT01000087.1 GCA_020720345.1 Candidatus Caenarcanum sp. | reverse complement strand
TTAAATAGAGTTGATTTTAAACCAACTCTATTTTTTATTTATTTTTTTTAATATATACTATAAGAGACGAAATAACGAAAGAAGATAACAACAAAGAAGTAAAGGAAATTTAGAAGAAAATGGTAGATTCAATTCAGAAGTATTCGCTTAAAGTAGGCGAAAAAGAAGTAACACTCGAAACAGGCAAGCTTGCAAAATCAGCAAAAGGTTCAGTTACAGTAACATGCGGCGACACAGTGCTTATTGTTTCAACAGTATGTACAGACCAGCCAAGACCGGGCATAGATTTTTTCCCTCTGTTAGTTGATTATGAAGAAAAATTATCCTGTATAGGCAAAATACCCGGAAGTTTTACCAGAAAAGAAGGAAGACCTTCCGATAAACAAATATTAATAAGCAGACTTATAGACAGACCTATCAGACCTTTATTCCCAAAAGGGTACAGAAATGATGTGCAGATAATTGCAACAACATTAAGCTCTGATCAGCAGGTTCAGCCTGATACTCTGGCTGTTTTCGGTGCATCTGTCGCTCTTTCTCTGGCAGGAGAAATTCCTTTTGAGGGACCTATCGGATGTGTAAGAATTTCCGAACTCGACGGAAACTTTATCGTAAACCCTACTTATCAGCAATCAATGAAAAGCGACCTTGATATAATCATAGCAGGAACAGAAGACTCTGTTATAATGGTAGAAGCCGGATGCAGCTTCGTTACCGAAGAAAAAATTCTCGCTGCTGTAGAATTAGCTCAGCGGGAAATTAAAAATCAGGTTCTTGCGCAAAAAGAATTTGCGGCACAATGCGGTGTTGTAAAACAGCAATTTGTAGACCCTTACGATACTTCGGAAATCAAAACTCTTATTGCTGAAACAGCAAAAGACAAAATCCATGAAGCTTATCACCAGTTTGACAGGGCTACAAGAAAAGCTCTTATTGATGGAGCCAAAAAAGAAGTTAAAGAGAAAGTTGCAGCTCTGCCTGAAAATCATTCGATTAAACAACTTCTCGCAGAATCAAAACTCGATTTTGTATCAGAAGAATTTAAATCTCTTGAAAAGAAAATAATGAGAGCAATGATTATTGAAGAAGATGTAAGGGCTGACGGCAGAAAACTCACTGAAATCAGACCTATCTCCAGTGAAGTAGGACTTCTTCCAAGAGCGCACGGAACAGGATTATTCACAAGAGGGCAAACACAGGTTCTTTCTATAGCAACGCTTGCAGGTCCAGGAGCTGCGCAGGAACTTGAAGGTGTTGATCCTCAAACTGAAAAAAGATATATGCACAGTTACAACTTCCCCGGCTTCTCTGTTGGCGAAGTTAAGCCGCAAAGAGGCGCTGGAAGACGTGAAATAGGACACGGTGCGCTTGCTGAAAGAGCGCTTATACCTGCTCTTCCTTCAAAAGAAGAATTTCCGTATGTAATAAGAGTAATCTCTGAAGTTCTTGAATCAAACGGTTCAACAAGTATGGCAAGCACCTGCGGAAGCAGTCTTGCACTTATGGATGCCGGCGTTCCCCTCAAAACAGTAATTGCAGGAGTTGCAATGGGACTTGTTAAAGAAGATCAAAAAGCGGCTGTGCTTACCGATATTCAGGGAATTGAAGATTTTCTCGGAGATATGGACTTTAAAGTTACAGGCAACAGAGAAGGCATCACTGCACTTCAAATGGATATGAAAATTACCGGAATTGACAGTGAAACCCTTAAAAAAGCCTTAGATCAGGCAAAAGATGGAAGATTGTTTATTCTCGATAAAATGCTGGAAGCTCTTCCTTCTCATAGAGAGCAACTTTCCAAATGGGCGCCGAGAATTGAAACTGTCAAAATTGATACAAGCTCAATAGGCGGACTTATCGGTCCTGGCGGAAAAACAATTAAAGGAATCATTGAAGAAACCGGCGCCGATATCGACATTGATGATGACGGAACCGTTACAGTAACTTCTCTTGAACACGATATGATGGAATTAGCTCTTATCAGAATCAAAGCGCTTACTTTCAAAGTTCAGGAAGGTATGATTATTAGAGGAAGAGTTGTAAGAACACTTCCGATAGGCGCTTTTGTTGAAATGGCTCCCGGCAAAGATGGACTTGTCCATATTTCAAAACTTTCCCATCAAAGAGTTAACAGAGTTGAAGATGTTGTAAACCTCGGAGACGAAGTTACCGTAAAAGTAATGGGAGTCGATGAAAAAGGTCGTGTAAACCTTTCAATGAGAGATGTTACCGAAGAAGAAAGACTTCAGTCTATTACTCCTTAAATACAATAAATTAAAGATAAAAAAAGAGGAAAGTGTTTAATCTTTCCTCTTTTTTATGTAGATGTATTTTTTTAAGTTGAATTTTTAGCTATAATTTAAATGAATAAAGCTAATAAAAATTCTGACAAGTGAATAATATAATAATAAGAGAAATGAAAACCAGCGATATTGAGCAGATTATGGAAATTGAATCTGCTGTTTATGGCGTTTATCACTGGACTCCACAGGCTTTTATAACAGAAATCGATAGTGAACTCGGAATTTACTTTGTCGCTATTGATAAAACCACAGATAAACTGGTTGGATACGGCGGTTTCTGGCTTATTCTTGATGAATCTCATATTACGACAATCGCTGTAGTACCGAATTACTGGAGAAAAGGCATCAGCGAAAAGCTACTTCAGGAAATGATAAACTCAGGCTACGCAAAAAAAGCAAAATGGTTTACACTTGAAGTAAGAGCAAGTAACATTGCCGCGCAGAATCTTTATTATAAATATGGTTTCAAAAGTCTTGGTTTGCGAAAAAAATATTATCAGGACAATGAAGAAGACGCTCTTATAATGTGGACGGAAAACATCTGGGATACTGAATTTAAAACTTTATTTGAAGATTTGGAAGAAAAATTGAAGTTGAAATATGACAAACAGGCTTGTTAAAAAAGTTAAAAATACCAGATTTATGAAGAGATTTCCCGGGTTTAATCTTGGGTCGCTTGTTGTAATGATATTTTGCTCTTTTTTAATCGTTATATCTACTTTTACACCAATACCTATATTAAAACTTGCTGTTCCGCAGGAAGCTTTTATTAATCCTTCGCATTTTTTTGCCGGAGTTAATTCAATTGCCAAAATAACAAATACTTTTAATTATATACCTCAAATTCCTGTTTTATTAATGATTGCTGCAATTCTTGGTCCCAGACTAGGGCTGTTGTCAGTCATTATATATATTTCCGCCGGATTGAGCGGATTACCAATTTTTGCAGCGGGCGGAGGAGTAAATTATTACACCCAGCATGGTTTTGGCTATATACTGGGGTTTGCGCCGGCAGTATTTATAGCGGGAAATATCCTTTCCGGCAAGATGGAATTGTTTTATAGCTTCAGGGCAGCTTTTACGGGAATGCTTATCATACATCTTACAGGGATTGTATACTTAATCATCGTGCTTTTAGTCAGGAGAGAATCATTTTTTGCTATATTTGGCTGGATCTGGCAATCAAGCGGGATACAATTTTTTTATGATTTAATTTTTGCAATGGCTGCAGTTATAATCGGCAGGCTTTTAAGAAAAAGTCTTTGGGTCGCAATGGATTAGTTATTATATAATAAGTACACATTAAGAAATCTAAAATGAATTTAAGTTTAGTATAAAAGGAGAAAAATTATGGACGTAAATAATATCAATCCCGTGTTCGAAGCATTTACATGTGTTCTTCCGCAAATTGGCTTTCAGACGGTGGAAAAGAAAGAAATGACAGTAGCAAAGGCTGTTTTGCCAAATAAAGGCGTTATGGTTAATATTGGCGTGGTCGGAACTTTAAAAGGCACCATAGTGTTCGACATGGATATGGATTCCGCTAAAAAGTTTGCCTCTACAATGATGATGGGTATGGAAGTTACAGAATTTGACGATCTTGCACAAAGCGCTATATGCGAAATGAGCAATATGGTCTGCGCTAATGCCTGTACTAATTTTTCTCAAAATGGCATTGAAGGTCTTAATATATCTCCGCCTGTTTTATTGACTGGAAGTAACGGATTTATGAAACTGTCTGCCCCTGTAGTACTGGTGGTAAGATTTTTAGTAGATAATAGCATTAATGTAAACTTGTGTGTGGGCTTATTTAACGATACAGAGGCAATTTCATAATTAACATCTATTACACATAGTGTGGCAAAGTGCTATTGCAATTGCGTCAACAGTATCGTCGAGTTTTGGAATTTCCTGAGTTGCCATTAAAATTCTCACCATTTCTTTGACATCTCTTTTTTCGGATCTTCCATAGCCTGTTATGGTTTGTTTTACAACAAGCGGCGTGTATTCATAAACAGTAACTCCAAACATTTTAAGGGTCATAAGAATCACGCCCTGTGCCTGTACGACAGGTATAATTGTTTTGGCATTTTTGAAATAAAAAAGCTGTTCAACCGCAGCTATATCAGGTTTATAAGTTTTTATAAGCTCAGTAAGATCGTTATGAATTTCCAGCAATCTTTCCGAATTACTCAGATTTTTATCTGTTTGAATTGAGCCGCAATTGACCAGTATGTTCTGGCTTTCGCAGTCCATAACACAATATCCGACTATAGCCATGCCGGGATCTATTCCCATTATACGCATTAAAGCAATTTAACTCCTGATTGTTTCAGCATTTCTGCAAGCCTGAATACCGATATTCCTACAATATTAGAATAGCAGCCGCTGATTGATTTAACAAACATTCCTGCCAATCCCTGTATAGCATAAGCTCCTGCTTTATCCATCGGCTCTCCTGTTTTTATGTAAGCAGTCATTTCATTCATAGAAAGCTCTTTAAATGTTACATAGCTTATTACGTAATCTTTAAGAATTATTTTTGTTTCTGTATCTACAACTGCAATTGCTGAAACAACCTGATGAGTTTTTCCGCTAAGCATTTTTAGCATATTAAAGGCATCTTTTTCATCTACAGGCTTGCCGAGAATTTTATTGTCTATTATGACAACAGTATCAGAACCTATTACTATAGCCGGGAAATCTATTTTAGCAGCGACATCGCAAGCTTTTTCCATGGCAAGGTTTTCAATAAGTTCAGGAGAAAAATTTTCATTTTCAATATGTTCCTGAATTTGAGATGGAATAACCTCAAATTCAAGTCCTATAGATTTAAGCAATTCTTTTCTTCTTGGAGAAGCAGACGCAAGAATAATATTCTTTTTCATATTTTTTACTATAAAATAAAGGAGTTTTTTTTGAAAGAATATTATGCGGGACTAATCGAATGATTAAGTTTTGAACCGTCTTTAAGTTTTTTGAAATTTGTATTAATCATAACAAGAGCTCTCTGTACCTGAGCGTAATCCTGCATTATTTCCCAGTATCTTTCCTTGGAAATAGCGAGTCTTCCTGCTATATCTTCAGTATTATTGACCTTTTCGCTCGAATATTTCTTTGCCAGCATCTGGTCTATATAATCATGCGGTCCAATTGTCATATTTTACCTCGTTAAGAAAAAATAATTATATACTTATATATATACTAAGTTTTAAAAAACAAAATAATTGCCCTTTTGCGGGCAATTATTAAGAAAATTTAAGCTCCCTGTCATTGCGAAAGGACTCCACTTTTTCTGACTAAATGTCAGGAAAAGAAGGAGGTAGCTGAAAGCCCGACGTGGCAATCTATAAATCAGAAAAAGCTTCTTTTAAAGAAACAACTTTCCCTTCTCGGATTTCATTAAGACTTCCGAGAATTGCTTCAAACTGGTCATGATTAAAAACAATGCCAATTGTTTCAAATTCAGCCATGCTTAATTTTCTAAAAGTTTCTATTATTCCTGAAAAATAAATACTTGTTGGATTGTTTTCGTTAAATGCCTGAGTAAGCTCGCTCATTTATTTGTCCTTTTTTATTTAACATACTATTCCTATATTTAACAAAACATCGCTCTGTAAATAATTGCTAAAAT
>DYOT01000086.1 GCA_020720345.1 Candidatus Caenarcanum sp. | reverse complement strand
CGTCATGGGAAAATTACAAAGCTGAAAACAATGAAATTATAATAAATTTAGACCCGGGCAGCGCATTTGGAACAGGAACTCACCCCACTACAAGGCTATGTGTGCAAGCTATGGAAAAAATTATTACGCGTCATTGCGAGGAGAACTCGAAGAGTTCGACGCGGCAATCCAAAGAAAATATTGATAATCAGGATTGGATTGCTTCGTCGCAAGCTCCTCGCAATGACAAATACCTTAAAATAGCTGATATCGGCACAGGTTCGGGAATTCTTGCAATTGCCGGAATTAAACTCGAAGCAGATTTCGCTGTTGGTGTAGATAACGATGCTTCTGTAATTAATGTAGCAGTTGAAAACGCAATTAAAAATGATATAGCCGACAAGTGCAGGTTTTATACAGGGACTGCCGCTGATATAAAAGATGAATTTGATATAGTTATCGCAAATATTCTTGCTGAAGTAATAATTGAAAACATGCCGGAACTTGTTAAACTTGTAAAAACAGGCGGGAAATTGATTTTAAGCGGAATAATATCCGCAAAATCTGATTCCGTAGAAAATTCTGCTATTGAGCATGGTTTAAAAATCACTGAAATTTTAAAAGAAGAAAACTGGGTTGCAATTATTGCAGAAAAATAAAAATAAAATACTAAAAAAACAGATTATTTTTATGTAAAATATTGTTATAAAATTAATGACAAAATATAGAGGTATAAAAATGAGTGTCTTTACTGAATCTTTACTTGAAATTAATTCTTCTTTTTTAACCGGCTTATTCAACCAGCTAAAATCGCTGTATAACTTTAATTCTATAGAAGAAAACAAAAAAAATTTTATAAGAGAGCAGGTTCAAAAATACGGATATCTCCCTTATCCGCATATAAAAGCGCTTGAAGAACTATCAGCAGCGGAAACACTATTAGCTCTTGAAGAAAAGTTGAAATTTAATAACACTTATAAAGAAGGTCAATTTATTTTTAAACAGGAAAGTATAAGTCCTGTATCACGTTCGGGCTATAAAAATTCAAATTGGGTCAAAAAAGAAGGACATAACATAAAATTAATAAATCTTGCCGGCTTGGGAAATGGAAATAAGAAAGAAGAAGCCGGAAAATTTATTGACTGGCTTAAACAGCTCGTTATACTTCCTGCAGGAAATCCAGCAAAAGGGATTTTAGCGACTACAATGTATATAATTCCTTTTCACCCCAGAGAATTTGGATGTGCGTACCTGCCAAAAAGTTCGGAAGTAAGCGAAAACCTTGAAGATGCATTACTAAAAGAAAAAATGGATCTTGATGTTAAAAATCAGGTGAGGCTTTTCTTAACGCTTGGACAGCTTGCAGGACATCCAATCATGTATGATGTTCTTCCCCAAACAGGAAGATTCTCAAAAACAGTGCTTTCTGCTCCTCATGTAGCCAGATGGCTTGATATAAAGAATTTAACCGGTCAACTAAACCATGAAGCCGAAACAATTGCTGTAAAATTAGCTAAAAAGAACAATTCAATATTTGTTGAAAGAGTTAAAACTATATTACAGGAAGAATTGTTGGGGGATTATATACCTCTTACAGACGACATTGAAGACATTTATAAAATTTTTGACAAGGAACTTCTTGAAAAGAAAAAAGAACTTTCAAACATTATGTTTTCCAAAGAAAATCAGGAAATAATCTGTCAAAAAGCAAAAGAAATAATTTGCGGAATGCTAAATAAACCCGCAACCAGTGAATTAAAAGAAGAAGACATTACAAACCACGGCGAAATTATAGGTGAGCTGATTAAACAAGGTTTATGGCCGGCTCCGGGCGGAGCCTGGTGTTCTTCAGGGGTGGCTGTTTTTGACAAAATGAGTGAAGGCGCAAGTTATCCTACCTTTAAACACTACGATAACAAGGGCGCAGATGTTACTAAATTTGCAAACCTTGACTGCCAGACACCTTATTATTTTGTATACTTTGATAAAGGGGAATATAACGAAAAAGTAATCGATTTTTATATAAATTTCCTTAAAAAACTTCAGAAAGACTATAATTTTGACGGATTCAGGGTTGATCATATTGACCATATTGTTGATGAAGTTTCAGAAAAAGACGGATTCCCCATAAGCTACAGAGCACCCGGAAGAGTTTTAGGTATGGCAAACAGAGCATTAAAAAAAGAAGTTGCTCACTTCGCAGCACTTGCAGAATATATGCTCTGGGATAATTTCTTTAATGAATACCACAACGATATGGACTTTGACATTCTATGGGGAAGCGACATAATCTCCCAGTACCTCAAAACTGTTTCAAAAATTGCAGAAGACAACACACAGCTTGAAGAATATAACGAAATTATTGATAAAAAAATAGAAAATCTTTCCATACTTAAGGTTTATAATAATCAGGATGGGGAATTCAGGGAAATTAATCAGTATCCGGGGCAGCTCGGTGAAGCCGGAGCTCTGTTTAAATGGTTTAAACTTAAATTTCTTCCTGGCGGGGCTTTTTCTTCAAGACCTGTTATGTTTATAGACGGTGATGAATCTTTTACACAAACAGGCATCGAAGCTGTAATTGGCGCTGAAAAATCAATGGAGAGAAATAATAATTACGAATTTTTCAGAAAATTTGATGCAATAAACAGATTTGCCCTAAATAACGAAATTATATTGACCGGGCAATCAAAAATTCTTGATTCTGCTGAAGGAACAGGCATAGTAAGCTGGATAATTGAATCTGAAAATTCAAAAGAAAAGCTATTTGTCATTGCAAACGAAAAATCACCTACAGAAGTTACAAAAAACGATGAAGGTGATTTTATAAATGTCGTAAACATACCTGTTTGCAACGTAAAAATCCAACTTCCTAAAGATTTGGCTGTTATTTCTGAATATATTATTGAAGAAAATTCTCAGGATTTTTCAGAAACATCAATAATAAATAACTTATCTAAAAACTCATTTATGTTTGAAAGACTTGCTCCGGCTGAATTTCACGTTTATAAGGTTTTAGTACAATAATAATTATTTTTATTTTTTAACAAGGTCTGCAAACGAAGTTAAAACAGGCTTTGATTGGTTGTTTTTTGAAATAGTTAAAATATATCCTTCAGGAATTTCCTGCCAGCTAACAGGACTTTCTTCCAAAGATTTATCAGTTTTTTCCGAGGATATTATAAATTGCTTTTGCTGTTGTCCAAGATAAAGAGAACGCCCATATTTAAGAGCAAAAACATTTTCCCCGTCAGAAACTATGATATTACATGTGGGCGAAGAAGATTTATCTATAAGTTCTTTCATAGATTGGGCAAAAATCTTTCTGGTATTATCAGTGCCAATTATTTTCGTATCTGTCGTTTTATATGTTTCTTTCATTCGCCCAAGAAAATAAAAAAATGCAGCTTCGGAATCTGTTTGACCTAATGGTTTATTGCCTAGTATTTCTGCATATTTCCCGTTGATTTTATCTCTGGTTTCCTGAATAACAGCTCCTATAAGGTCGCCATTATGTTCAAAACTCCAGTTTTTATATGTAAACGGATGACAATTCTCGACAGTAACACTTCCTATAGAAGCGGATCGAACATGTGCAAATATAATTTCCGATTTTTGTTTAGTTAATTTATTAACAGCTGCTTGATATTTAGGGTCAATATAAGCCGGCCAAACACTTTTAGAAACTATTGGAATTTGCTTATTATTTTGATAAGAAACAAAAGCCCAACCATCAGGATTTCCACTCCGGCCAAGCCCGTCTTCAAGACAAGTACCCGGCTTACTTTGCTGCCTTAAGGAATGAGTGTTTTTTTCAAAGCAGTCATCAATTAAAGCATTATCAGGATTTATTAAAGCCATCATACGGCAGCCAAAACCGGGATTTATTTGCATAATTTACCATTTATTATATTTTCATTATAAATACATAAAACATGTGAAATTTAAAAATTGCTATTATTCAATGTTAAATTTTTAATCAAAAGGCTTCTTAAGCTTTTTTAATTCTTCATAAACCATTTTTGCGGAAGGGAAAGGCTCAAGAGCTCTTTCAAAAATCCCCAGAGAATAAGCAATGGTCAATCCATAATTTGTAATAGGCACTCCTGCCTCAGACGCTTTCATTATGCGGGACAGAATTTCTCTTCTGTTCGTCATGCATGCCCCGCAATGAATTATGAGCTTATAATCACTTATATTTTCAGGAAAATCATGCCCTGCATAATGTTCAAATTCAAGTTTTCCGCCGACATATTGAGTCAACCAGCGTGGAATTTTTACTCTGCCTATGTCATCTCCTATAGCATGGTGTGTACAAGACTCGCAAATAAGAACTTTATCGCCTGTTTTTAATTTATCTATTGAAATTGCACCTCTGGTAAATTCGTTTAGCTCTCCCTTAAATCTGGCAAAAAGAATTGAAAATGAAGTTAGCTTAATTTCTCTTGGAACATCGGCAGCGACTTTTAAAAATGCCTGCGAATCTGTTATAACAAGTACAGGCGGCTTTTTAAACCTATCAATGGCTTCTCTGAGTTCTCTTTCTTTAACAACCATAACCATTGAATCATTATCAAGCAAATCTCTTATCGTCTGTACCTGTGGAAGTATAAGTCTACCTTTAGGGGCTTCGAGGTCTATAGGCACGACAAGTATTGCCATTTCTCCGGGGGGAACAAGATCAGAAACAATGGAGGGCGAATTTAAAAACTCTTCCGGCGCAGAATTAATTATTTTTTCCTTTAATTCTTTCATCCCGATATTTTCCTTTGCTGAAACCATCACTGGTTCAATTCCAAGATTTTTTATTTTATGAAAATCATTGTTTTCTGAATAACCAAGGTCAATTTTATTAAAAACAGGTATTACAGGAATATCTCTGGTTTTGAATTCTCCATAAAGTTTATATTCATAGTTTTCCCAGTCAGGTTTGTCGCAAATTATAATAGCAATATCAACTCTATCAAAAATCTTTCTGGTTTTCTGAATACGCATCTCCCCAAGACTGCCTTCATCGTCAATTCCGGCTGTATCAACAAATAAAACAGGTCCAAGCGGCAAAAGTTCCATGGCTTTTTCAACAGGATCTGTAGTAGTTCCTGCAATTTCAGAAACTATAGAAATATCCTGCTTCGTAAGTTTGTTTAAAATACTGGATTTTCCGGTATTTCTCCTGCCGAAAATACCAATATGAAGTCGCATTCCACGAGGAGTACCTTGCATTTTTTACTTCCTTTGTAACAAATAATTAATATTTAACCTTTTTACTGTCAACTTTTTTTCCAAGCTGTTTTTATTCATAACATAGATGTTTTTATTTTAGCAAAAAGGCTTTTTATATGTCTTTTTTTGATCCGATTACTATCGGAAAAGTTCTTACACCCAAATATGTCGTGGCTGCCAGAAAAATTATTAATGGAATTGGCAGACCGATTATAACCATGTCTGATAAAAACACGCCTGAAGATGCAAAAAGATATGCTGCTGCAAGAGAATTTTCGACAGAAATGGTTGGGTTAGGAATAATTCTAACTGTTGGAACTTTATTTGAAAGAGTAGGCGGTAAGTTATACGCACAACATATAACAAAAAAACCCTTCTCTATGGCACAATTTAAAGCGCTGGAAAATAAAAGCTTAACATCACTTTCAGGAAAAAATGAACAGAAAATAAAAGCTGCAATTCTGGTATTTTCTTTCATAAGTACAATTATTGAGGGCGCAATTCTTACTCCCTTATTGAATAACATTATACTACACAGGTATATGGATAAGATTTTCCAAAAAGACTGCAATAAAAGCGAAATAACCAAATCAGCTTTTAATCAAAAAAAATTGTCATTTAAAGAAAAAAATATTTTTAACAGCTGTAGCACCTATATTGAAGGCAAAAATATCTAATTTCTTTAATATCTTAGAAGCTGTCTTGTTAAAGCCTGCACCGCCTTGCCAAGCAAGCCGTTTCAGC
>DYOT01000312.1 GCA_020720345.1 Candidatus Caenarcanum sp. | reverse complement strand
TTCAGGATCTGACAAACTGTGAATGAAAGCAAAGAGTTGTATTTTTGCACTAAGCTGCTTTGTTAAGACACGGAACTTCTTCTTTATGACAATGATTATTAAATTTTTGAGCTATTCTTTGAAGATATGCATTTGTGGCTCTGTAAGTATTTTCTAATGAAGCATCTGCCATTGCGCTAATAAAAGCGGAATCATTACTGGGAGTAAGATCACTATCCTGAATTTTTCCCCATAATTCTTTTGCTTTGTTCATAGCATCAGGCAAAACTTTGTCAAAAAACGATATTTCCGAATCTTTTTCAGAAAGGATAGTTTCTTTAATAATTCTATTCTGCCTGCTTTCAGCTATTCTCTCAAATCTTTTATGCGCTTGCCTTTCAGGATGATCTTTTGGTATCACATTAAACACAACATGGAAAGGATTTAACATATCCTGTAAATAATGCAGAGCATGAGCCAGATACCTGTCTCTTTTATAAAATTCTCTTTCGTTAGTTTGTGCATTTTGATTAGCTTCCAATGCTTTTTTAGTGCATCTTAAGAGCATATGAAAAGCATCAGGCGGATCTGGAGATAAATTGTCAATATCTGCAAAATGCCCGTGAATAGCCCCCTTTACCTTGTCAAATTTTCTCATTAAATCAGGTTCAAGAATGCTTTCTTTTAAAAATTCAATATCGATTTGCATTTTAGGAGAAAGCGAGTTATTAACATTTGCGGCTATTTTTTCGGAAAACAATTTATGCGTTGAACAGTTCCAACCAAATCCCAATTTATTTGTATTTAAATTATCAACTCTCATGCAACATATTTAATCAGCAGAATATTTAAATATTATTAGCATACTATACAAAACTTCACTTACTGGAAATCGCCCTGTCAAGTTCATCTCTGTAAAAATCAACTTGCGAAGCTTCTTGCCCGACATAGGTAAAGACTTCTTTAATTCCTGCAAGATAGGGTATAAAACAGTTTTGAGTGTTAACATTAATGCTTTCAATAATTTTTTCCCTAAAAATATTTTTCAAAAGGGAATAATTTTCATCCGCCGCTAAATCCCTAAGCTTAATAGCATTTTGATATTTTTTATAAAGCTCCTGATATTCCATGATCTCTAACCTCTTTTTAAGTATCCCTTGTCATCCTGAACT
>DYOT01000085.1 GCA_020720345.1 Candidatus Caenarcanum sp. | reverse complement strand
GGTGTGGTAAAAGGCCATGTCTGCGCAAATGCGCATTTATGAAAGCTGAAAAAAAAAATGTAGAAATATATTATAAATTTTTTAAAAAATTTCATGTTTTCCTCTAATCTTACAAAATTTAAGAGCCTATCTTGTTAAAGTCTGCGATTGTCATTGCGAGGAGCTTGCGACGAAGCAATCTAAATTTTTTGATTTTTGGATTGCCGCACTCCCTTTGGTCGCTCGCAATGACAGATAATTTTCACCTTTGTCAGGTCGTCCCCTGCAAACTCTCAAAATTGAAAATTTTGGAGTTGTGCAGTGGTCTCATTAATACAAACTTTTATAAAAATTTAAATTCCTGATTCGTCTAATGTACAATTAGTAAATAATTTATAATTGGATGATTATGGCTAAAACAATCAAAATCCGACTCGATGACTATCTTGTGGAAAAAGGCTGGTTTGACACAAAAAGTCAGGCGCAGGGCGCAATTCTTGCAGGTAAGGTCAAAGTTGACGGGAAAATTTTAACAAAGGCAGGCTTTCAGGTTTGCGTCGAGAAAATGCCTGAAATCCAGATAGAATCAATGCCTTACGTCAGCAGGGGCGGTTTTAAGCTTGAAAAAGGCATTAAAGAATTCAACATAAATCTGCAAAATAAAATATGTATTGATGCAGGAGCTTCCACAGGAGGATTTACCGATTGCATGCTTCAAAATGGGGCTTTAAAGGTTTATGCGGTTGATGTTGGATATGGGCAAATTGCATGGAAGCTTAGAAACAATTCCAGAGTTGTGGTTATTGAGAGAACTAATATCAGAAATGCTTCGCCGGAAGATATTTATAAAGAATTTTTTTTACAGCAGTCACAGCATATTTCGTTAACCGAATTTGAACCTGGTAATTTGGGCGATATTAATAAATTAGCGAATGATGAATTAAAAAAAATCAGGAAAATTGCTAAAAAATATTATCAAGAACACATACAAGGACAATCTGTAGATCATCCTAAACTTGGAAAAATTATTTTTACAGGCAAAGGTATCGATAAAACATTGGCAGACAGCGTTGACACTAAAATAATACAAGCTGTTCCTAAATTAATTAATATTGTTAAAAGTTCTAAATATGAAAATTCTAAAATTGATTATAAAAATAATAATGGAAATAAATATCATTATTTAAAAGGTTCGCTCTGCATTAACAATGAGTTGTTTAATTATAGGATTACTATTCTTGAAGATTCTGAAGGGAATAAATATTATAATTTAAATGACCAGAGTTATAATGATAAATATTACAAATCCTCAGAACCTAGCATGCAATCACTAGAGCCTGAGGACAGTATTATTATAACAAATTTTGGTAGGGATTTAAACCCTAATAATGAAAATATTAACAATTTTGCCGAGTTTTGCAGCATTGATGTGTCTTTTATTTCTTTGACAAAAATACTTGGAAATATAAAAAACCTCATGAGTCTTGAAAAACAAGAGATTATCGCACTTATAAAACCCCAGTTTGAAGCCGGAAAAGAACTTGTGCCCAAAAGCGGAGTTATTAAAGATAAAAATATTCACATTAATATAATTAAAAATATTGCGGATTTTGCCTTCAATATTGGCTTTTATCCCATAAATTTAACTTTTTCACCAATTCAGGGTCCTGCAGGTAATATTGAATATCTGATTTATCTTAAGAACAACTCGGAGTATAATAAGACAGAATTTGAAAAATATATTTACGAAATTGTAGAAAAAGCGCATGAATATTTTAACCAGAATAAAATCACAAAATAATAAAGTGTTGGATCTGTCAAAAGCAGGCATAGTCTATAATATTGACCATTCTTCAGCTTTAAGCGTTGCGGGACGTCTTGAAAAAATCCTTATTTCAAAAGGATTTTCAGATATAAAAATGCTGGAAATATCCGGGAAGCAAAAAAACAAAAATTATTCGCTCCCTGATATAACTATGGCTTTTATTATTGGCGGTGATGGAACATTTCTTGGCGCTGCTAGGTTTTTTGCCCCTTATAATATACCTTTATTTGGTATAAATACTGGAAGACTTGGTTTTCTTTCCCAGCTTATTCCTTCAGAACTTGAAAAAGGTGTAGACAAAATTCTGGAAGGCAAGTTCAGTATTGAAGAAAGGCTTATGATAAAGTCCTATACTTCTAACAATGAAAATCAATTCAAGACCTCCCTGAACGATGTCGCTATCAAGGGCGGGGATGTTTCACGGACAATGGAATTGTTTTTATATATTAATGACAAACACGTTTGCGACTACATAGCAGACGGTTTAATTGTTTCCACTCCCACAGGCTCAACGGCTTATACTCTTTCTGCAGGAGGTCCTGTTGTTGTGCCGGAACTTGAAGCTTTTGTTATTGTGCCTATATGTCCCCACACTTTAACTACAAGACCTATCGTAATTCCTGCTTACGAAAAAATTTCCGTAAAAGTTAAAAGCGATGCCGAATTTATTTACGTAACTTCTGACGGGCAGGTAAACGAAAAAATTTCCGGAAATGGCATGATTAATATCCTCAAATATGAACATAAAACTCTTATGATACACATCGAAGGTGATGAAGATAACGGATTTTACAGCATCTTAAGAAGAAAACTCCACTGGGGAGTTTCTCCTGTATCCTAATCTAAAGCGGTTACTTATCAGGGTAAAGGAAAACAAGTTGTAATCGTTGCGCTGTCATTGCGAGGCAGCTATAGCTGCACCAATAAGTAGCCGCTTTCTCATATGGCGTTGCACTGTCATTGCAAGGCAGCGAATGCTGCTAACCCCAGATAAATCCGTCTTCTTTCATTCTTTCAATTACTTTGTAAAGGTCATCGTCCTCTGCAACAATGGAAAGGCGGAAAAATCCTTCGCCGTAATCGCCGAATCCTGTTCCGGGAACAGCAACAACGCCTGAAACTTCCATTAATTTCTGGCAGAATTCTTCACAATTGTTGAATCTTGGCGGCACAGGCAGCCATAAATAAAACGTTGCTTTTGGAATTATTAGATTATCTATATCCCAGCCAAGTTCTTTAAAGCCTTTTGCAAGAATTTCCTGTTTTCTCTGATATAGTTGATTAGCCTGTTTTATGTATTCATCGCCTTCTTCCGAAACAAGAATTTCAGCCGCTGCTTTCTGTATAGCTTTAAACACTCCTGTATCCACAGTTGATTTTAATTTTCCTAGAATATCTACAGCGTCTTTATTTCCGCAAGCCCAGCCCATACGCCATCCGGTCATGCTGTACGGCTTGCTCAGGCTGTGAAACTCTATTGCAATATCTTTTGCCCCTTCAAATTCAAGAATACTTGCCGGCGCTTCCTGATCTCCAAAATACATATCACAGTATGCAGCATCGCTAATAAGCAAAATATTCCTTTCCCTGCAAAAATCAACTATTGATTTCAGGTATTCTCTTGTGGATGTGGCTCCAAGTGGATTGTTTGGATAATTTATTACGATAGCCTTGACTTTGGAAGGAGAAAATCCTTCGCTTTCAAGCTTTTTCATTAAGTCTTTCATGTCCGGCATGAAATTATTATCGTAATTAAGCGGAATTGAGTATGCTTTTCCGCCTGAAACTTTTATTTGTTCTTTATAAGAAGCATATCCGGGATCAGGAATCATAATAATATCCTGCTGCGAAGCGGGAGTTAAGACCGAAAATCCGGCTTTGCCGGTTTGCAGGGCGAACTCATTCTCTTGTTCCTGCTCATTCAAAGTCGGATTAATCAGGCATCTGAACATATGCGCAAGACCTTCTTTTGAACCTACAAGAGAAAATACTTCTGTTTTAGGGTCGACTTCCACGCCGAATCTTTTTTTCATTCTTTCTGCGACGGCTTCACAAAAGAACATTTCACCTTTTGGAACGGAATAAGAATGTATGCCCTGTTCATTAAGGCAGTTCTTAAGTGCATTTATAACATATTCAGGAGGAGCTTGCGTCGGTGCACCTATGCTAAGATTTATCGGTGCCCTGTTTTTAGCTTTTAATTCCGGCGTTAGCCTTGTCATTTCCTGTTTTATCCTGAACATTATATATGTTTCAAGAGTTTTCACATAATCTGAATAAAGGCTTTTGATATCAATACTCGCCTGCATAAATTGTTTTTCCTCTCATAAATTGATTTTTGCATATTAAGCATAATTCTAACGGCAATAAAAAATTTTGCAAACATTAAATCTATAAATTTACAAAAAGTTTAAATAAATTCAACTGTAAATTCTTCTGTGATTTCGTCCTCAGAAATTACTCTTATATCAGAAATAACCTGTTCAAAAAGGTGAAATACAGCTTTTCTCAACTCGGGCTTTACTATTAAAGCTGTATTTGCGCAAGATTCACAGCTTTTTACTTTTTCTTCAACATAATTAATAAATTCTTTTATGTCATTATTTTGAACAAAGTATTTATTTTTGCTTTTTTTATCAAGAGCCTTTTTAAGCTTGATATTTTGTTCAGCGGAAGGGACTATAGCGTAAATATAGTTGTTTGAATCCGCAATATCGCTGCAAATCTGCCTTCCCAGAAGGATTCTCAAATTATCTACGAGCTGATCCCTGTCATATTTAAATTTTATTAGGTCATTCAGTTTTTCAAAAATAAAAATGAAGTCTTTTATACAAACTTTTTCCCTTATTAAATTTGCAAAAATATAGCGCAAATCGCCAAGAGTATGTTCTTTTTGAATTAATTCTTCCGCAAGGAAAAGGGATTCATCTCCCAAAAAACTTATATAATTCAGAATTTCACCGTAAGATAAAATATCATCAACATATTTGCGAACAATAAATTCCATATGGTTTACAATAACCTGCGCCGGGGTTAAACCTTTATCCCAGAAATTTTTTGTTTTTTCTTCCTCAATCCAGAAAACTTTTTGACCTGTAACCGGATCAATACCTTCTATTGCCCCTCTTGGCTTTCTGTTCAGGTTTGCCTGCCCGAAATTAAATAGTCTGTATCCGGGATAAGCCACTCCAAAAAGTGCTTTTAATTTCCTGACACTAATAATATATTGGTTTTCACTGACTTCATCAGAGCTAATAAACCGTATATTAGGAATTACATAGCCTAATTTGTCAGTAAATTCCTGTCTAATCCGTATACTTTCAATTATGAGCTCTCCATTTTTTTCATTGTCAATTAAATCAGCCAACTCTTCGCTAACAGTTATAGTAACAATTTCCTGATGAATCCTTTCATACATATTTGCAGGAGAAAGAACTTCGGCAAATTTATTCTTAAGAACATTTAACCCCTGGAGTTTTTCAGAAATTTCATTATTAAGATTTTCATGGTCAATATCAATTGAATTTGAGTCAAGAAGCTGTTTTATCTTTTCTATTCTTTCGTTTTGTTCCCTTATACTCTTCTGAAGCCCTTTTGCTTCTTCATAAGGGTCATTATTATAATAAAAAAGCTTTTTCATTCTTGATTTGAAATGTCCGACTTCGGCAATATCTTCTTTTTCATCATATGACTCAGAGGCTGGTCTGGAAAATATGCAGTTATATTGAAATCCTTCTTCTGCTTCCATTTCGCTCATGGAATACAATTGCCAGTCATCAGACGCCATTTCGTTTAAAAGTTCTTCAAGTCCCTGCGTATCGTCTCCTGCGCATGTTTTAACCATGTATTCCTGTTTTGATTCATCAAACATAAAAATTTCCTGCAAAAATGATTACATATTCTTATTTTAGCCTATTTAAGAATGATTTAATACCCAAATTATTAAAATTTAGTGTATACTTAATTTAGAATAATATACCCTTTATTTCTATACCGAAACGAGTTTATTTTCGATAAAACCGGCAAATGAGATTTAAAAGCTTGCAAGCCAGCAAAGCTGCCTTTCAGCTTTATACACTCCTGCTTCGCTCGGCAAAGCCGGATTTTTTTGAAAAACGCTCCTAGTAGGTTATACCGCTATCGCAAAATATTTTTCATTTATCGATTATTTAATTG
>DYOT01000084.1 GCA_020720345.1 Candidatus Caenarcanum sp. | reverse complement strand
TATACATCTTATAAAGCTGGGACGTTTAAGGAATGGTGAGAAAAAAATATCTGTTTATTTACCTGTTTTTGTTACTGCAATTTTTTATAAATTCTGTATCAATTTCTGCTCAAACTCAATCCTTACAGGAAAATTCAAGTGCAATAGAAAAAATATTTTATAATGAAGACAGCGCTAATGAATCGCAAAAGCTTCCTGGCAAGCAACTGAATCCTGCTTATTCTATGCAGTTAAAGCAGTTTGGCTATGATATTTTTGACAGGGGCATTTTTTTATCGGGAAATTCAAAAATTTCAAAAGATTACAGGTTTAATACAGGCGACAGGATAGATGTTTTTTTCTGGGGCGACTCCATTGACTTAATAGCTATCACAGGAAATGAATTTCTTAAATCATCAAACGAACTGGCTGTTGATAAAGAAGGGAATATTTTTATTCCCGGAGTTGGATTAATTCATGCAAAAGGAAAGACTTCTTCCGGCATTGAAAACGACATAACAAGAATTCTCGGGGCAAAACTAGATAAAATAAATACAAAAGTAACTCTGGCTGACTCAGGAAGCTTTCCCATTATGATTACGGGGCAGGTTAAATACAAGGGCAACGTCTATTTAAACAGCCGTTCCAACATTATAGACGCTTTAAGTCTTGCAGGCGGTGTTTTAAAAACAGGTTCACTAAGAGAAATCATTTATATTAACAGGAAAAACAATTCAAAATTAACTTTAGATCTTTATGACACGCTGTTAAACGGAAATTTAAAAAATATTAAATTCGACGAAGGTGACATAATTTTTATAAAGCCGATAGGCAAAGTTGCCGCTCTGGGAGAAGGCGTAAAAGTGCCCGGCATTTATGAATTCAGGAACAATGAAACTTTGAAACAGCTTATTAATTATGGAGGGGGCTTACTGCCTTCTATCAACCCTAAAAATGTCCAAATTCAAAGTTTTGATAATATAAAAAATCAAAGACAGCTTAAAGACATTCAGTATAGCAATTTATGGAACTTAAAACCAAATGACGGCGATATTATTACATTCAACAATATTTATAATTCACCTGAAAATCTTGTTTATCTTGAAGGAAACGTTAAACATCCGTGTTCTTTTCAATATAAAAACGGGATGAAACTTACTGATGTCCTTAAAAATAAAGACGATATGCTAGTACAGACCTTTGCGGATCAGGCTGTCATCGAAAGAATATCAGGAATTGACAGAAAAATATTATATATTCCCGTTTCACTGTCTGATTTTTTCAACGGGGACATAAATCCTGAATTACAGCCTCTGGATAAAATCAAAATTTATCCGTCAACAACTGCTGAAACAGTTGAAATATCCGGCTATATAACCAATCCGGGTCTTATCCCGTATCAGGAAGGTTTAACGCTGAAAAAGCTTCTCGGACATGTCAGGTTTGGAAATTCCAGCTGTATTGAATTTGTAAGCAATAAAAACAACGAAATCAGGACAAAAAATCTTGTCGCTGAAATAATAACAAGTAATTCTGATTTACAAATAAATACTATCATCACAGAAACATCAGAAGAAAAAGATTTAGACAGCGAAAATCAAGTTCAGCCGGAAGAAGCTGGCAAGCATATTCCCACAAAAATTGTATATTTGTATGATCTGGTTGTAAAAAATGATGCTAAAGCCGATGTTTCTGTAAAATCCGGCGATAAAATCATCTTCAGAAACCTTCAGGCAAATGAAACCGTAGAAACCGTCGGTGTATTCGGTTATGTAAATTCTCCGGGGGTTTTTAAATACAGCAAAGGAATGAAATTAAAAGACGCAATAAAAAATGCAAACGGGCTGGAAGAGAACGCATACTTGAAAGGTCTGGTCTTACTAAGACCTTCGATAGCCGAAAATCAAAGAAAAAATACCGAAGATTCCCTTGTTAAAATACAGGAAGAAATAGCTTTAAAAGTAAATATGATCCAATCTCTCAACAACAAATCAAATGAAGAAGTAAAGGGTTTCATGGACAGCCAGAAGGATTTGCTGGAGATTGTAAAAGAAAAAGCACAAAAAGATTATGCGCAGAAAAATTATGGCAGGCTTACTATCGAGATAAACACCAATAATCCTGAGGAACTGGACGATTTAAGCAATGTTGAGCTTAAGCCCGGCGATGAAATATATATCCCTTACAGGTCAGAATATGTTGCGGTTATGGGAGAAGTGCTTAACAACACCGCTGTTTCATATATTCCCCGGATGCCTGCAAGGTATTATATAAACAAGGTGGGTGGCTTTACAGAACAGTCCAAAAAAAGAAAAGCATACATCGTTAAAGCCAACGGGTCAGTTAAAAAATTAAAAAACCCTGATAAAGTAATTTTAGAACCGGGAGACACTGTATTTGTTCCCAAAAAAATTGGTGTTCCTATAAATTGGCTGGAAATTGCCAAGAGTTTTGCTCAAATTGCGGGCAATGTCCTGAGCTCAGTTTATATTCTGACAAAAATATAAATCAGTACCTATTTGCACATTACCTAATAAAACTGTTTCGGGTAAAATATTATTATATATAATTCCAAACAGGAATCTGAATTAAAACATATACTTGCTATAAACATAAACTCGAGGAGGAAGATAAAAATGATGAAGGGTTTTAACATTCAGCAAATGATGAAACAGGCGCAGCAAATGCAGAAAAAAATGGAAGATGCGCAGGAAGAATTAAAAAATATACAGGTAACAGGAGAATCAGGCGGAGGCGTTATTTCGGTTGTTTTTAACGGAAAAAATGAATTCCTGTCAATAAAAATTAAGCCTGAAGCCATTAACCCGGATAACCCTGAAAGCGTCGACACAGACACAATTGAAATGCTTGAAGATCTTCTTACCGGTGCGCTAAAAGATGCTAACCAGAAAGTTTCCGGTCTGATTGAAGCTAAAATGGGTTCAGTTACAGGCGGAATGAATATTCCGGGATTATTTTAAGGCGAAGCGGGAGTTAAGCCCAAAAATTCGGCTTTGCCAGCTTGCCGGGCGAACTCATTCTGAGGAAAAATATGCAATATACAAAACCTTTAGCCAGGCTTATAGAAGAATTTCAGAAACTGCCCGGCATTGGACCAAAATCAGCACAACGAATGGCTTTCCATATCCTTAAAATGCCTTCTGCCGAGGTGCAGAAATTTTGCGATGCAATCATTTACGCCAAAGAAAAAATTAAATACTGCCGAACATGTTTTAATATGTCCAGTGAAGATCCCTGTGAAATATGTTCTGATGAAAGACGCGACAAACATACCATCTGCGTTGTTTCAGAAACAAGAGACCTTATTGCCCTTGAAAGAACAAGGGAATATAAAGGCTTATATCACGTTTTGCAGGGAGTAATTTCCCCTCTGGACGGGATTTCTCCTGATGATTTAAGAGTTAAGGAACTTTTAAACAGGCTTGGCAGCGATATCGAAGAAATTATTCTTGCTTTAAATCCTTCTGTGGAAGGCGAAGCGACAAGCCTTTATTTAAGCAGGCTGATTAAACCGTTAGGCATAAAAGTTACCAGAATAGCATTCGGGCTTCCTGTCGGGGCTGATTTAGAGTATGCCGATGAAGTTACCCTTGCCAAAGCCCTTGAGGGCAGAAGAGAAATATTATAAAATGAGTGATTTTGAACAAAAAAAATATGGTTTTAGCTTCGAGCTGGATGATTTCCAAAAAGAAGCAGCCGAACATATCAATATGGATAAAAGTGTTGTGGTTTGTGCCCCGACAGGTGCCGGCAAAACAGTTATTGCCGAGCATGCGATAATTCGGGCAATTGAGCAAAATAAAAGAATTTTTTATACCACTCCGCTAAAAGCATTAAGCAACCAGAAATTTAACGATTTTTCCGCAAAATACGGTGAAGAAAGAACCGGACTTCTTACGGGTGATACTTCCATAAACAGAGATGGTCAAATTATTGTTATGACCACTGAAGTTTTCAGGAATATGCTCTATGGCACCAATCTGGGACGGGTAGAAGAAAACCTTAAAAATGTTAAATACGTCATTCTTGACGAAGTTCACTACATGAATGACGAACAAAGAGGGACTGTATGGGAAGAAAGCATTATTTACTGCCCCAATAATATTCAAATAATTGCTCTTTCTGCCACTATCTCAAACGCAGGCGAACTTACAAATTGGATTAACAATGTTCATGACCATACAGAGCTTGTTAATAGCGATTTTAGACCTGTACCTTTAAGGCATTTTTACTTTGCTCAATCCATGGAACATAAAATTGTGCCGCTTTTCAGTGGCGGAAAAACTCTTAACAACAGCATCAAACCTGAAAGAAGACCTTTCCACCCTCAAAGAAGCCGTGAGCCGGAAAAAACACATGTTAAGCTTGTAAAAATTCTTTTTGAAAAAGACATGCTTCCTGCGATTTATTTTACTTTCAGCAGGAAAAAATGTAATAAATACCTTGAAGATTGCTCTAAATTAAAGCTTTTAAACCAGTTTGAAGAAAGAAGATTATCGCAAATTATTGATGAATATATTTTAGATAATCCGTATTTGGCGAAAAACAAGCAGCTTGAGTATTTATATTCCGGTGTTGCCACTCATCATGCCGGCTTATTGCCTGGATGGAAAGGCTTAATAGAAAGATTATTCCAGCAGGGCTTAATAAAAGTTGTTTTTGCTACGGAAACACTCGCCGCAGGAATAAACATGCCGGCAAGAACAACAATAATAAGCTCTATAAGCAAACGTTCCGACGAAGGACACAGGGTTTTGACCCCAAGCGAGTTTCTTCAGATGTCGGGAAGAGCCGGAAGAAGAGGCATGGATGAAGTAGGATATGTAGTAACCATTGGAGATTCATTCCATCGTCCCGAAGAAATTGCAGAGCTCGCCTCTTCTGAAGCTAATCCGCTTGAAAGCAGATTCACCCCCGGATATTCAATGGTTTTAAACCTGCTTCAGAGGTTTAGTATTGGTGATGCCAGAGAGCTTATACTGAAAAGTTTCGGTTATCACACAGCAACAGAAAGATTAAAGCCTCTTTATACAGAGCAGGAAAAAATCAGACAGATTATAGAACAGATTGAAAATTTTGAATGCCCTTATAAATTAACAAATCAGGATGTTCTGGAATACAGCAAGCACAAAAATTTATATATTCAGCACGCAAAAGTAGCCAAAACATTAAAAAAACAGGCTCGAGAAGCAGGCATTGCTAACACTCCAGAAGTCGCAGAATACACAGAAAAAGCTAAAGAACTTTATGACAAGGTATTTAAGTCAAAATGCGAAATGTGTAAAAAATACAGAAAACATATTAAAGATCTGGATATTTTGCCAAGATTTTTGAAAAAACATAGAAAAATTACTGAAGGCATTGAATATGAAAAAGACATTTATTGGCGACAGTTTTTAAATTTAATGAAAGTTGCAGAAATAACAGGTCATCTCGAAGACAATTATCCTACAAAAAAAGGCTTAATGACTGCTTCTGCACGGACTGAAAATGAAATTTTCTTTATAGAACTTATTCAAAGAGGGCTTTTGAATGATTTAGCCCCCTCGGAGCTGGCTGCTGTTCTTTGCGCTGTTGTAACAGAAGAAGTAAGAACAGAGACATATCAGAAATTCCGAATAAGCAGAAAAGTGCGAAAAACCCTTCATGAAAGCAATGATTTAATGCGGTGGCTTATGCGTATTCAGCAGGAACAAAATGTTTATACGCCAATACTTCTAAATGCTGATTACTCAGCTTTAATTGAAAACTGGGTGCTTGGAGAGGAATGGGATTCCCTTATTGAAGGACTGGAAACTAATGAAGGCGGCATTGTCAGGATTTTCAAAAGAACAATGGATCTTTTAAGACAGATTACAAATATCAAGGAAGTGCCTGCCGAGCTTGTAAAAAGTGCCGGCATGGCTATTGATTGCATAAACCGCGATCCGATTTCTGATGTATTTTAAATTTAGCCATTGCCAAACCAAATAAAAAACAGAAAGAGTTCGGAATT
>DYOT01000083.1 GCA_020720345.1 Candidatus Caenarcanum sp. | reverse complement strand
TTTATGGAATTTTAAATTTAAATATCATATTCAGCAAATCGCTTAAAACAGGCATAGTGGTTAAGCTTCTAAAGTTTTTTGAAATAAAATCATAAGAAATCCGCTCAAATTTTGTGAAATATTTATTAAGCATTTCATTTCTTTCAGAAATAAGTTTTTCTTCTCGCTTTTTATCTGTGGAAAGCCCGCCAATATTAAAAACATTAACAGGAAAACCAAGGTATTCAGATGTAATTTGATTTTTAAGAAAAACTCTCAAAAACCATTCATGGTCGCTGACAATTTTATAATTTGTATCAAAAAACCCGTATTTTCCGAAAACTTCTCTTTTGTAAAAAGTTGCAGGCTGGCACGGAGTATTTTTAAGCAGGTATATTTTGTTTAATTTATTGTGTTTTTGTAGGGAAATGCTGCCTGTTTGTTTGTTTGAGACAACAAGATCGCCGTATAAAAGTTCAGGGGAATTTTCAGCATTGTCTGCTACTATTTGCAAAATATTATTATTAAAAAATTCATCATCAGAGTTCAGGAAAAACAGATAATCTCCTGAAGCCTGCCTTATTCCTTTGTTCATCGCATCATAAAGACCGCTGTCAGCTTCGCTTGTTACTTGAGAAATATTATTACTGTATTTTTCAAGTATATTAAGGGTATTATCTGTAGATAATCCGTCTATTATTATGTATTCAAAATTTTTATATGTCTGGTTAATTACGCTGAGAATTGCGTTTTCTATGGTTTTTTCAGAGTTTTTACAAACAGTTATTATCGAAAATTTCATTTTACCGGTCATTATAATTAATAAACAATCTTGCTGAAATCAGCTAGAAGTAAAAATTTAGCTCGTAATTTTCCGAGAAGTGCAAGCCTGTTCTGTTTGATTTGCTCATCCTTGTCCATAACCAGTACTTTATCAAAGAATTTTTCTATTTTTGGTATGCATATTTCAAGTTCTGATATAAGTGAATTGTAGTTTGCTTCCGTATTCATTCCAGAAATGCATGCAAATAACTCTTTTTCAGCATCTTCAGCAAATAATTCCGGCTTAATTTCATTAACAGAATTCTGGTCTTTAATAATCCTGAGAATCCTGTTTGCTGATTCATGAAAAGCTTTGTAAGAATCCTTTTGTACAAGACCGGCAACTATTCTAACTCTTTCCATTAAATCATAAAGGTCTACCAGCGGGTCTTTTGCAGATATTGAGGCATCAACAATGTCATGTTTATAATTTTCCACAAGCAGATTTTTAAGTCTTTGAACAATAAATTCTTTTATTTCATCAACAAGTTTTTGCTTGTTTTCAATTTCCAGAGGCTGAGTATAAGCAACTTTTTTAATTAATTCTGATAAATTAATTTTTAAATTATTACCTGTCAAAATCGTTTTTATTATGCCGATAGCTGCACGTCTAAGACCAAGAGGGTCGGCTGAACCGGTAGGAGCTTTTCCAAGAGCAAATACTCCGCAGATAGTATCAATTTTATCAGCTATGCCGACGATTTGTCCTGCAATTGTTTCTGCAAGTTCGCCATCTGCCGAAGTAGGCATATAATGTTCTCTTATTCCTTTACATACAAGTTCATCTTCACCGCTTATTTTAGCGTAATCTCCGCCGATTATGCCTTGAAGCTCTGTGAATTCTCTTACCATAGCTGTTACAAGATCAGCCTTGCATAATTCAGCGGCTCTTAATGTTTTTTCTGCGGTTTCATCATCAATGTTTAGTTCACATGCTATAAATCCGCAAACTTGCCTGATTCTTTGTGTTTTTTCGTAAAGATTGCCAAGACCTTTCTGGAAAGTAACTCCTTTTAATTCTTCTACCCTTGCCGTAAGTGGCTTTTTGGTATCTTCCCTATAAAAGAAAATAGCGTCATCAAGTCTTGGTTTTACAACTTTTTCATTGCCTTTTCTTATATTTTCAAGGTTTAATTCATCGTGATTAGCTATGGTTATAAAACAATTAAGAAGTTTTCCGTCTTTATCAAAGACAGGGAAATATCTTTGATGGTGTGCAAGTACGCAAGTGATTACGTCATTAGTGATTTCAAGATATTTTTTATCAAAAGTGCCTATTACCGGAGTTGCCCATTCGACAAGATTTGTTACTTCATTTAAAAGTTCTTCTGGATAATTTGAACTGCCGCCTAAAGATTCGACAGCTTTTTCGATTAAATCTTTTATTTCCTGTTTTCTTCTTTGAGGATCAGCTATAACCTGTGCGTTATAGAGATTTTCCAGATAAGTATCAGGACTTTCTATTTTTACCTGCCTGTTTTTAGCGAATCTATGTCCTTGCGAGTAGTTTGATGATTCGATGTTACCGATATTAATCTTTACTTCGCTTTTATCCATAAGAGAAGTAATCCACCGTATAGGTCGGGAAAACTTAATATCAAGGTCTGCCCATCTCATAAAATGTGAACCCTGAAGATTCAAAACGATTTGAGGAACTATATGCTGTAAAACTTGTTCTGTTGGCTTGCCTTTTTGTTGTACGGAAGCGTATAAATATTCCACGCCGTTGATTTCTTTTTTAGTAAGGATCTCAGGAGCTAACCCCTGTTTTTTAGCAAAGCCCAATCCTGCATTTGTGAGATTTCCGCTTGCATCAAGAGCTATATTTACAGGAGGACCTTTGATTTCCGTAACTATATCAGGCTGGAATTCAGAGATTTCGTTAATTATTACGCACAGTCTTCTTGGCGTTCCGTATGTTGTTATGCTGTTAAAGCTGATTTTATTTTCTTCAAGGATTTTTGAAAACGCTTCTTTCAGCTGATTTATAGCTGAAGATAAGAATTTATAGGGAAGCTCTTCTGTTCCGATTTCGATGAGATATTTTTTTGTCACAGTTTTGACCTTTCACTTAAACTCTTATGCTTCGCATAACTATTTTAACATTTCATTATTTTTTGTGAAGTGAATAAGGGCTTGGATTTTCTTCCAAACTGGTATCGGTATAAAGAAGCTATATAATAGATTAGTCAGCTATAGCTTCCTCACAAGCTACACAAATGCCTTCTGAAAGAACCTCAAAGAATTTCCAGCATCTGCCGCACTTTTCCCCAGAAGCCGGCGTTACAAAAATCTTAAATACGCCTTCTTCGTGGGTATTTAAAAGATTTTTAGGCTCTGCACCTTCCAGAATAAAAGCCTGAGAAGTTATAAATATGCTTGAAAGTTCATTTTCTAATGTTTTAAAGGCTCTTGTTAAATCAGGACAATTTATTTTAATATATACAGAAGTTTCTAATGAGCTTCCTATTTTCTTTTCAGCCCTTACAGGCTCAATTGCCTTTGTAACTATTTCCCTGAGCTTAATTACTTCTTCCCATTTTTCGTTAATTTCCTCGTTTTTAAACTGCGGATTAACTTTTGGCCAATCGGTAAGAAGAACACTTTGCTTATCGCCTCTTTGAGAAGGAATTATAAATTGCCAGATGTCTTCTGCAAGGTGCGGAGTAACAGGCACAAGCATTTTTACCAGCGCCTGAAGTATTTCATACATTACTGTTTGGCTTGAGCGTCTTGAAAGCGAGTTTTTTCCGGCTGTGTATAGCCTGTCTTTTACAATATCAAAATACAGCGCGCTTAAATCAACAGATGCAAAATTCTGAATCAGCTGGTAATATTTGTAAAATTCATAATTTTCAAATGAATCCGTTATGTTTTCGATAAGAATTTGCAGTTTATGAAGTGCAAATTTGTCGATTTCGTTGAGATTTTCGTATTGAATATAATTTTCGGCAGGATTGAAGTCATAAAGATTGCCTAAAATAAATCTTGCTGTGTTTCTGACTTTTTTAAACACTTCAACCAACTGCTGAACAATATTTTCACCGATTTTAACGTCGTTAGTGTAGTCAACACTAGCTGCCCAGAGTCTTAAAACATCTGCACCATAATTGTTAACAATTTTTTGGGGTTCGACAACGTTGCCAAGCGATTTACTCATTTTTCTTCCGTCTGATGCCATAACAAATCCATGTGTCAGGACTGATTTATATGGTGCTCGGTCTTTTATTGCAACACTGGTAAGCAACGAAGACTGGAACCAGCCTCTGTGCTGGTCTGAGCCTTCAAGATAAAGTTCGACCGGTGTTTCGCCAAGTTCGTCTTTTCTGGCGTCAACTACGGCATAATGGGTTACTCCGCTGTCAAACCAGACATCCATAATGTCATTTTCTTTTCTGAGGTTTTGGCTAGAGCATTTAGGGCATTTAAACCCTTCAGGAAGCAGTTCCTGAGTTGAATATTTTGTCCAGGCATCCGAAGATTCTCTTGCAAAAATTTCCGCAACGTTTTTTATGGTTTCATCTGTAATAATAGATTCTCCGCAATCATCGCAGTAAAACACAGGTATTGGAACGCCCCACGCCCTTTGTCTGCTGATACACCAATCAGAGCGGGATTCCACCATCTTATAAATCCTCTGATGCCCGCTTGAAGGTATCCATTTAACTCCGTCAATTGCTTTAAGGGTTTCATCTCTATATGCTCCAACGTTTACAAACCATTGTTCCGTTGCCCTGTAAATTACAGGGTGTTTACATCTCCAGCAGTGCGGATAACTATGCGAGATTTCACCATGTTTTAAAAGTGCATTAAGTTCTTTTAATTCATTTATAATTTCAATATTCGCCTTATAATATGGCATTCCTTCAAATTTCCCGGCTTCGGAGGTAAATATGCCTTTATTATTAACAGGGGAAAGCACTCCAATTTTATATTTATTGCCGACTTCATAATCCTCAAGACCATGACCCGGTGCTGTGTGTACCAGACCTGTACCGGCATCTGTAGTAACGTGTTCACCCAGTATAATTAAACTGTCCCTGTCCATAAAAGGATGCTTTGTTTTTAGATATTCAAGCTTTTCACCTGTAACTTTACCTATTATTTCGGAGGAATCGCCCCATTCAAGACTTTGCGAAACTGAACTTAAAAGTTCTTCTGCAATAATATAAACTTCTTCTTCTCTCTTTACGAAAACATATTCCAGTTTTGGATTTAAGGATATGGCAAGATTTGCAGGAAGTGTCCAGGGGGTTGTTGTCCATATAACCGCAAATAAGGGCAAATTTGGATTTATTCCTGCTTTTTCATAAGCCTTTTGGGATTCTTCGCCCTCGAATTTGAATTTAACAAATACACTATGCGAAGTATGATCAGCATATTCAACTTCAGCTTCAGCAAGGGCTGTTTCACAGCTTGCACACCAATAAACTGGTTTTAATCCTTTGTAAACATACCCTCTTTTTGCCATTTCCCCAAAAACTTCAATTTGCGCCGATTCAAATTTTGCATCTATTGTGATGTAAGGATTTTCCCAGTTACCTAAAACCCCGAGCCTTTTAAAGTTTTCTTCCTGTCCTTTAAGGTTTTTATATGCAAATTCCCTGCATTTTTGCCTTAATTCTGTCGGAGTAATGGCTTCTCTACCGCCTTTAATGGATTTGACCACGGCATTTTCTATTGGAAGCCCATGCCCGTCATATCCCGGAACATAAGGGCTATAAAAACCTGTTTGAGATTTATATTTTACTATTATATCCTTCAAAATCTTGTTTAAAGCTGTTCCTATATGGATTTTATCCGAGCTTAAGTATGGAGGTCCGTCATGAAGAATAAATTTATTTGTTTTATCCCTTTGGGCAATAATTTTTTTATAAATAGAATTTTCTTCCCAGAATTTTTGGATATCGATTTCTCTGGTTGCAGCGTCGGCTTTCATCTTAAAATCAGTTGTTGGGAGGTTTAATGTATCTTTATAATTAACTTTTTGCTGTTCTGTCATATTAAAATCCTTTAATTTCTTTATTCAAAATTATATGACAAAAACACAATGATAGGCTTTTATAAACAAAACCACTTACCCAATCGGATAACAAATAAAAATTTTATTAGCCGGTCAAATAGAAATCCGGCTAATATATTCCTGAATTGAATTCTGGTTATATATAAATGTGCATATTCCACTCTCACTCATAAGCTGTTTGTATAGATCGGTTATACCGGTCTTTTTTATTGCTTA
>DYOT01000082.1 GCA_020720345.1 Candidatus Caenarcanum sp. | reverse complement strand
AGATACTGGGGCGGGAGGATTCGAACCTACGGATGCCGGTACCAAAAACCGGTGCCTTACCACTTGGCGACGCCCCATTAATATTTTAGGTAACACAACTCATACAATGTATAAATACAAAGGTAAATGTAATGCTCCAATTATTGTATTAAATGGGTGGCTTTAATGTCAAGTTTTTTGTTCATTACTATTGAAATTCACTGTTTTTAGAGTATACTGCTAACTTAATGTAACTATTGACAGTGCGTGCAGAAATGAAATTTTCTACTAAACCGGTTGTAATAATCGGAAGCGGTATCGCAGGATTATATTTAGCGATAAAGCTTTCTGAAAAAATAAATAGTGAAATTCTTCTCGTTACTAAGGCAAACCTTGGAGAGAGCAATTCTCGCTATGCTCAAGGAGGGATAGTAGGAGTTTTGCCTGAAAACTTGCCTGATTCTGTTGAACTTCATGTTGCGGATACTATTAAAGCCGGTGCAGGGTTAACTGATGCTGGCATTGCAGAATTTATTTCGGAAAACAGCACAGAAGCCATATATGATCTTGTTAAATATGGTGTTGAATTTGATAAAAATCCGGAAAACAGGATTCAATTAACTCTGGAAGCTGCTCACAGCGTAAAAAGAATTCTTCATTCAGGTGGAGATGCTACAGGGAGAAACATTGAATTAGCTCTTTCACACAAAGTTCTGAATACTCCTAATATAAAAATATATCAAGGAATACAGGCTGTAGACCTGCTTATGGATTCTGATAGAAGGTGTCGGGGCGTGATACTTTACGACTCAAAAACAGGCGAGTACGAAATTGTTTACGCTAATGTTACAGTTATTGCAACTGGCGGAGCAGGACAAATCTACAGTAATACAACAAATCCTGCTATAGCCACAGGGGACGGAATTGCACTTGCGTATAGAGCAGGAGCTGTTATACAGGATATGGAATTTATCCAGTTTCATCCTACAGCTCTTGACCTCGAGGAAAACGGCTCCAGGTTTTTAATTTCCGAGTCGGTCAGAGGAGAAGGCGCAAGGCTTAAAAATACTGACGGAGAGTTTTTTACTCAAAATTATGATAAAAGAGGTGATTTAGCCCCTAGAGATATTGTTACACGTGCAATTTTCTTTGAAATGAAAGAAAAAGGCTATAATCACGTTCTTCTTGACACTTCCTCCATTAACAAAGAAACCCTTATAGAAAGATTTCCCAATATAATAAAAGCCTGTAAAGACCATGAAATTGATATTTTAGAATCACCAATTCCTGTTTCGCCAGCTGCACATTATATAATGGGAGGCATAAAAATTTCTCAGGAAGGAAAAACAACAATTCCCGGATTATATGCTGTTGGAGAAGCCGGCTGCACATCTTTTCATGGCGCAAATAGGCTGGCAAGCAATTCCCTGCTTGAATGTGTTGTTATCGCAGGAGAAATGGCAAAAAATATTGCAGAGCAAAATTTGGAAGTTGAACCTGTTAAGGATTGCAAATCTGATTGCCTCCTTTCTCAGTATGAAAAACATATTTTGAGTTACAAGCCTGATATTGAGGATTACATAAGAAAATTAAGAGAAACAATGTGGGATAAAGCAGGTATTGTCAGAAATGAGCAATCTCTAAATCAGGCTCTAAAAATGATTAATGAGCTTAAACTTGAATTTAATCAGGAATACAGATGCCGTAATATTAATGAATACGAATTCAGGAGCATGCTGACAGTTGCCGAGCTTATAGTCAGGTCTTCAATAGTAAGAAAAGAAAGCCGCGGCGCTCATTACAGGGACGATTACCCTGAAACTTCAGAACATGCTTATCATAGTTATATTTCAAAAGAAATATTCGGTACTGTAAAAGAAGTTTGCGATTTTACTTTTTCTTACAAATCTATGTAAAATTCAGGCTTTCTTCTTGATGCCCAAGTATCTTGCTGTTTTAGAGCTTTAGCAATTTCTCCAAGATTTCTTATCGTTTTACCGCAATCGTCAATAAAAGATTTCAAATTGTTGTCTTTATATGGCGTATAGGGGCTTTTAATGGCAATTAGTGTATCTTTTCTCATTCTTTCAGTAATAATAGCGTCTGCTCTTTTTTTGCCATGTCTTATAATCTCTTGCTGTAAAGCATTGAGAGGAGAACTGCTTTCTACTTTCATTTTTTATTCTTTCCTTTATATAAATATATTACCTATCTATATAAAATTCGTGAAAATAAAAATTGCCTGTTTAGGCGTAAACTTTTAACAAAACGTTACAATAATTTTTGTTTTAAATTTTTTTGGTATGCTTAAAATTAATATTTTAAGTAGGATGTTAAAAATGATTTCAGTAGACAGTTTAATGGTACATAAGCTCATAAAACAGGCGCTTAGTGAAGATATCGGCACAGGCGACATAACCACAAATTCAATTATTTCACAAGAAAAGACGATTGAAGCAAAGTTTAATTCAAGGGAAGATGGTATTTTGGCAGGCTTGCCTGTTGCAGAAATAATTTTTAAAATACTTGACGAAAATATTGAATTTATAGCGTTATTGAAAGACGGCGATAAAATGATTAAAGGGCAGGATATTGTCATTGTCAAAGGCTCAGCACGGGCAATTTTGACAGGAGAAAGGGTCGCGCTGAATTTCTTACAAAGAATGAGCGCTATAGCCACTATGACAAATAAATTTCAAGAAGCTATAAAACCTTATAAAGCTAAAATTGCAGACACAAGAAAAACCTGTCCGAATTTCAGAATTTTTGAAAAGTATTCTGTGCAGATAGGCGGCGGAATCCCGCACAGATTTGGGCTTGATAATGCTGTAATGATAAAAGATAATCATATTCAGGCAGTTGGAAGTATCCAGGAAGCTGTTAAATTAGCAAAACAAAATATTTCTTTCACAACTAAAATCGAAGTGGAGACAGAAAACATTAATCAGGTCAGCGAAGCCTTAGAATCAGGCGCAGATATTATAATGCTTGATAATATGAGCGTTGAAGAAATGAAAAAAGCTGTTGAGCTTATAAATAATAGAAAAATAACCGAGGTAAGCGGAAATGTTTCTCTGGAAACTGTTAATTTAATTGCCTCTTGCGGAGTTGATTATATTTCAGCAAGCGCAATTACTGCAAAAGCAGGAATTATTGATATAGGTCTTGATATGTAAACCGATAATATAATACAATTTCTTTACTATCCTTTAATTTAACCTGGAGACAATTCTCTTGTCTAATTTACCTGATTTTTTTGATAATGTTAATACCTGGCGCATTCTGTGCATACTTTCACTTCTACAGATGATTTTTTATAAGAAAAAAATATTATTCTTGCAAAGTAATGAAGAAAAAATTGAGCATGATAGAAATATTTTTATAAATTCAGATGTTTTAATGACAGCAGAACTTTTCAAGGAATTTTTGATTGAATTATCTATAAATGAATCCTATCAGAAAGCAAAATTTCAAAAAGTGAAAGATTTTCACCTTTATTTAAAACAAAAAAATAATAAATATACATATACAAACATTGCTGACTCAGTTAAAAATCTTGCTGCTTCGCTGGAAAATCTTTTTGATTTTATTAACGAGCATTTTTCAGAAGTTAAAATTCCGGAAATTTACAGGTTATACCCTGATTTAAAACATGATCCCGAGTTTAATTATCTGGATTTTCAGGAACAGCTAAATATATTATGCCGTGAGGCGGAAACTTGCTATTCCGGCTACAGGCTAAGCATAAAAACATATTTTAATATCTGTATATAAGAGATTTAATAATGACAAAAACGGAAATCAAAAACATTATATATCTGGGACCTGAAGGTTCTTATACGGAAATTGCGGCTGATTATGCAATAAATAATTTAAGTAATCATAATTTTAACAGGATGCTAAAATCTTCGATATTGCAGGTTATAGAAGCTGTGGACAATAACAGCGGGGACACAGGAATTATCCCGATTGAGAATTCAATCGACGGCATAGTAAGAGAAACTGTTGATAATCTTATAAAAACGACTTCACGAGTAATGATTACAGGGGAAATTATTATCCCCATTTCTCATTGTCTTGTCAGTAAATCAGATAACCTTGCCAAAATTGACAAAATTATCTCAAAACCTGAAGCTATTGCACAATGCCTGCATTTTATAGAGTCAAATTTGCATAAAAATATAGAAAAAATCTCTGCTCCAAGCACTTCTGAGGCGGTAAAAAACCTTATCGACCTGCCGGAAAATTATGCAGCCATAGGCACGTCCAAAGCGGCGGAAATATACGGACTAAAAATTATTGCCAAAAATATTAACGATGAAAAAGACAATTTAACAAGATTTGTTTCTCTGGGATCAAAAACTCCTGAAAGAACAGGCAATGATAAAACTTCCATTTCTTTGTCAACGTGTAACAAGTCAGGTGCGCTTGTGGATATTCTTTTGCTTTTTAAAGAAAACAATATCAATCTTTCTTATATAGAATCAAGACCCGCAAAGAAAGTTTTTGGAGATTATACATTTTTTATAGATTTTGAAGGACATATAGAAGATTCCAACGTCCAGCAAACTATCGGCAAAATGGCACCGCTGATTAATTTTTACAGGATTCTCGGCTCTTATCCAAAATGCAAAAAATTATACCTGTAATATGAATTAAGATTAATAATTCTGGTTTGAAATTATTAACATGTGCTACTATACATTTGTGTCTAAATTTATTAGCAAAAATTGTGAAAAGAAATAATTAGTAGAGGTAGGAAAATTGTTACGAATCAAACGAATTTTATGCGTATGCGCTTCATTTTTAGTGCTTTCTTTAGTCGGCATCCCAACAGCTAAAACATATGCTTATACCCCACAGGAACTTTATGATAGTGTTTGGCAGCTTATTGATACAAAATATGTTGATTCAACAAATAATAATCAGGACTGGCACAGTTGGAGACATAAATATGACAGCTCACTTAAAAATGACAAAGACGCATATTTAGGCATAGAAACAATGCTGGTAAGCCTTAATGATCCTTATACAAGATTTCTTGATCCTGACGCATTTGCAGATGAAACCCAATCTATTAGCGGCACATTATTTGGAATCGGGGTTCAGATAGGGATAAAAGATGCCAAGCTCATGGTCATTGCTCCCATTGAAGACACACCCGCAGACAAGGCCGGGCTAAAAGCAAATGACCTTATTATTGACATAAACGGCAAGGACACTAAAGGAATGTCTGTGAAGGAGGCGGCTGATTTAATCAGAGGACCTCAGGGCACAACAGTTAAACTTAAGGTTAAAAGAGAAGCTGTGGCAGATAAAGTTTACACTATAACAAGGCAAAAAATCGAAGTCAAATCTGTTTCAATCGCACCTCCTAAAGGGGCTGTCATAGATAAAAATATTGGATATATACGACTGAACTCATTCCTGAGTCATACAGCCAGTGATGAAATTAAAACTGCTCTGAAAAAATTGAAAGATAAAGACGGATACATTATTGATCTTCGCTCAAATCCGGGCGGGTTGCTTACGAACGCAATAAGCATTTCAGATATGTTTCTTAGCTCAGGTGTTATTGTTAGCACTGTTGACAGGGACGGCTATAAAGAAACCCAGAAAACAAGCAATAATAGTATAACCAACAAGCCATTGGTTGTATTGATTGACGGCGGAAGCGCAAGTGCCAGCGAAATATTAAGCGGTGCGTTAAAAGATAACGGTAGAGCTTTACTGGTCGGAACAAAGTCTTTCGGCAAAGGGCTAGTTCAGGAAATAAACAAGCTACCAGGCGGAAGCGGTATTAATATAACCACACAAAGATATTTGACCCCGAATGGGACAGATATTAACAAAAAAGGCATAACTCCTGATATAGAAGTAAAAAACACCGATGAAGATATAAAAAACAAAAAAGATGAACAGTTACGAAAAGCCGATGAAGTAATTAAAAACCTTGTTTTAACAGGTAAAAAAGACTCTGTCAGGGTTAAGAATGTGGACTCCTCTATTCCTGTAAAGGTTATTATTGAGAATTAAAAAAAGGGCATAAGCCCTTTTTTAGAATCT
>DYOT01000311.1 GCA_020720345.1 Candidatus Caenarcanum sp. | reverse complement strand
ACAGCTTTATACAAGCTTAGAGAATCAATCAGGCAATCCGTTTTGCTCTGGATTTTTATCTGCCAAGATTGTTATCATAATAACAAAATAATAATACGAATTTTTGAATTTGCAATAATTATTTTTTATGCCTGATATATAATATTACTCATATAAAACAGGCTAAAACCTATGAAAAGAATAATTGACGCAAATCTTAACAGGGCGACGGAAGCCCTAAGAGTTATCGAGGAAATAGCAAGGTTTCACCTCGATAATATTGATTTATGCACCCGATTTAAATACTTAAGACATGAAATATCAGATTTTATTGATTTACATTATGTTTCGCTGCTTAAAAGCAGGGATACAGAAGACGATGTAGGAATATCTATTATTAATAATACTGAAAAAAGGGATATTTTAGATATTTTTAAAGCAAATTTCAAGAGATTACAGCAGGCTTTAAGAGTTTTATCCGAGTACTGCATGGCAGAAGGGTTTGATATAACGGGTTTTGAAAAAGCACGATATGAATCTTATACACTGGAGAAAAATATGTTTGAAGAATTATCAAAAAAATTAAAAATAAAAAAACTTGAAGATAAAAAATTGTATCTGGTAACTGACAGAAACCAATTCTCATCTGTTGATGAGTTCCTTGACGCTGTTGCATCTTCGCTTAAAGGTGGGGTTCAGATAGTCCAGCTAAGGGAAAAAACCGCAAATGCAAGAGAATTTATTGAACTCGGCAGAAAAATCAAGGAGCTTTGCGCTCTTTATGATGCACTTTTTATAATAAATGACAGGGTCGATATTGCTCATATAATTGGCGCAGATGGGGTTCATCTCGGACAGGAAGATATTGACATTGACGCTGCAAGACATATTCTCGGTAAAGACTCGATAATAGGGCTTTCTACGCATGCACCTGAACAGGCATTAAAAGCTGTAGATTCAGGAGCTGACTATATCGGGGTGGGACCTGTTTTTGAAACACCTACCAAGCCGGGAAGGAAATCTGTCGGGCTTGAATATGTTGAGTGGGCTTCTAAAAATATTGATATCCCGTGGTTTGCTATAGGCGGAATAAATTCAGGCAACGTTTCGGAAGTAATTAATTCAGGCGCATCACGAATTGCCGTTGTCAGGGCGATAATTAATTCAGAAAATCCTGATAAAAGCGCAAATCTTTTTG
>DYOT01000310.1 GCA_020720345.1 Candidatus Caenarcanum sp. | reverse complement strand
CAAACAAAAGAAGCCGAACTCGGCAAAAAGCTTGATGTTGTAGCCAAATAGAATAACTCTATAGAAACAAAAAGCCTCTGATTTACGTTAGGGGCTTTTTTGTGTTCTATTTCTTACGATATTGATGTATAATTTATGATTGTTGGAAGAGTGAGTACTTATAATAAAGATGAAAAACAGGTTAGACGAATTAAAAAACAGGGCAGTAGCTGAAATTAAAGATTCAGCCGACCTTGAAAATTTGCAGGAAATAAAAATAAAATACCTCGGCAGGAAAGAAGGCGAATTAAATTCCATAAGAAAAGGCTTAAAAGACTTATCAGAAGCCGAAAGACCCGTTATCGGAGCTCTTGCCAACCAGACAGCCGAAGAAATAGAAAAAGTTTTTGATGCAAAATATGGTATTTTGCACAAAGAAAGTGTCTCAAAAAAGCTTGAAATAGAAAAGCTCGACATAACAATGCCGGGAAATTATCAGCTTTACGGAAGTCAGCATCCTCTGACTTCAACCATAAAAGATATTGTTTCAATCTTTCAGGGAATGGGGTTTTCATTAGTTGAAAATATAAACAGCCCTGAAGTTGAAACCGAATATTATAATTTTGATGCTTTAAATTTTCCTGCCGAGCATCCGGCAAAAGACATGCAGGACACGTTTTATACAATGAACGCACCTAATTTGATTTTAAGAAGCCAGACTTCAAATGCTCAAATTAGGGAAATGGAGAAAAAAAATCCTCCTCTGAGAGTTATTAGTCCGGGTCGGGTGTATCGCTCCGAAGCCGTCAGCAGCAGAAAAAATAATCTTTTTCATCAGGTTGAAGGCTTTATCCTTGATAAAAATGTTACTTTTGGTGATTTGAAAGGAGTATTAAATGAATTTACACGTCAATTCCTTGGTCAGGCACGTCCTACAAGGTTCAGAGCAAGTTTTTTCCCTTTTACTGAGCCAAGTGCAGAAGTTGATGTCCAGTGCATCATCTGCTCCGGTAAAGGCTGTCGCACCTGTTCAGGAACAGGATGGCTGGAAATATTAGGTTCCGGCATGATTGACCCCAATGTTTTAAGAAATATCAACGTTGATCCTGAAGTTTATACAGGTTTTGCCTTCGGCATGGGCGTGGAAAGGCTCGCCATGCTAAAATACGCCATTAATGACATCAGGCTTTTCTTCAACAA
>DYOT01000081.1 GCA_020720345.1 Candidatus Caenarcanum sp. | reverse complement strand
AAATACTGGAAAACTTATAAAGCTCCAAATATTTTATATTATAATTTGTATTGTAATTAATAAAGAGTAAAAAAATGGGTTTTATATTCCACAAAACTGAACTTGATGAAGTTATTCTTGTTGAGCCAAAAATTTTTAGCGACAGCAGAGGTTTCTTCCTTGAAACATACAAGGCTTCCGAATTTGCAGCAAACGGTATAAACATCAATTTTTTTCAGGATAATCACTCAAAATCAACAAAAGGGGTAATCCGAGGGCTTCATTTTCAGCATAATCCCAAATCCCAGGCAAAGCTTGTTAGATGTATTCAGGGAAAAATTTTTGATGTTGCTGTTGATATAAGACCGCAATCTGAAAATTTTGGAAAATGGTTTGGAGTTGAACTTTCTGAAGAAAATAAAAAAATGCTTTATATCCCGGAAGGCTTTGCTCACGGTTTTTCAGTATTATCAGATGAGGCTCAGGTATTATATAAGGCTTCTAACGAATACGCACCTGAAGCTGATGACGGAATTATATGGAATGACAGTGAATTAAACATAGAATGGCAGGTTAATACACCGATAATTTCTGACAAAGACACAAAATTACAGACATTCAGCGAGTATAAAGAAAAATGTCAATTGAAAATATAATACCTATTGAAATAATAGAAAATAAAATTTTTATCATCCAAGCTCAAAGAGTAATGATAGATAAGGATCTAGCTGAACTATACGGAGTTAAAACTTATAGGCTTAATGAAGCTGTTAAGCGTAATATAAAACGATTTCCGGCAGAATTTATGTTTCAGCTCAATGATAGTGAGAAAAATGAACTGATCGCAAATTGCGATCGGTTTAGAACCCTTATGCATTCTACATCTAATCCTTATGCCTTTACAGAGCATGGTGTAGTTATGCTTGCAAGTGTATTAAACAGCGAAAGAGCTATTGCTATTAATGTACAGATTGTTAAGGCTTTCGTAAAATTAAGAGAAATGGCATTAACGCATAAAGACTTATATAAAAAAATGGTTGAACTTGAAAGAGTACTCATAAATTATGCTAAGGAAAATAATGCTGATATTGCAGAAATATTTAAACAACTTGAATATTTACATGATATAACAAAGCCTAAAAAAATAGGTTTTAAAATAAATGAAGATAAGGATATAAAGTAAATGAAATTATTAGTTACAGGCGGAGCAGGATTTATAGGAAGCTGCTTTATAAGGCATATTTTAAACAAATATCCTGATTATAAAATCATAAACCTTGACCTGCTCACTTATGCAGGCAATATTGATAACCTTAAAGACATTGAAAACAATCCTAATTACTTTTTTGTACACGGAGATATATGCGATAAAACGCTTGCAAGGGAATTAATAGGTCAGGTTGACTGCTGTATAAACTTTGCGGCAGAAAGCCACGTTGACAGAAGTATAACTGACCCTGATGTTTTTATTAATACTAATATTTCGGGGACACATAATCTTTTAAATGTCGCAAAAGAACTAAAATTATCCCGATTCATACAAATTTCAACTGATGAAGTTTACGGAACATTAGGAAAAACAGGATATTTTACTGAACAAACCCCTATTGCTCCTAACAGTCCTTATTCTGCAAGCAAGGCTTCTGCTGATTTGCTTGTTCGGTCTTATTTTGAAACTTTTAATCTGCCTGTTTTAATTACCAGATGTTCAAATAATTACGGCCCTTATCAGTTCCCTGAAAAACTTATCCCGCTGTTTATTTCAAATTTATTGCAGGATAAACCTATCCCTGTTTATGGAGACGGGATGAATATAAGGGACTGGCTTTATGTTTATGACCATTGCAGCGCAATTGACGCAGTTCTACACAAAGGCAAAGAAGGTGAAGTCTATAACATTGGCGGGAATAACGAAAAAGCCAATATAGAAATAACTAAACTTCTTTTAAAAGAGCTTAATAAGCCTGAAAGTCTTATTAATTACGTTGAAGACAGGTTAGGGCATGACAGAAGATATGCCATAGACAGCTCGAAAATTCAGAATGAACTCGGCTGGAGCTCTTCCGTAACTTTTGAAGAAGGTATTAAGCTTACTATTCAGTGGTATCTGAACAATCAGGACTGGATTGATAATATTTTAAGGAAAAAAGAAACCATTAATATATAAGTAGGAATTGAAATTCCTACTTATATATGCTACTATATAAATAATAATAGTAGGAATTAACAGGAGTAAAAATTATGCCTAAAGTGTCAATTTCTCTTTCCGATGAAGTGCTTGATTTTGTTGATAAACAGGGTAAAAACCGCAGTAAAACTATAGTTACGATTCTTGAAGAATTTAAAGCAAAAAAACAACGGGCAGAGCTTGAAAAAGAATATGAAGAGTATGCCGAATTTTGTAAAGAAGATGACAAAGATTTCTGGCAAGATTGGGAGCAAGCAGCAGTAACTGATGCAAATAAATTTGAGGAAGAAGATGAATAAAGATACTTTTCCAAAAAGAGGAGAAATCTGGTTTACCAGCTTTGACCCATCAGTTGGTACAGAAATCCGAAAAACAAGACCTGCTTTGGTTTTATCAAATAATATTGCAAATAAAAAAACCACTAAAGTTAGCGTTGTGCCTTTAACAAGCAATATTAAAAATATTGGGCTTATTGTAATAGTCGAGCCTGACAAAGAAAATAATCTAAAAGTTCCAAGCTTGATACGTGTCCCTGACATAAATACTTTTGATAAATCACGACTTAAGAACAAAATGGGTATTTTATCTTTGGAAAAGCTGAAAGAAGTAGAAGAAAAGTTAAAATTACATCTGGGTCTATAGTGGAGTTTAAACAAATAAAATGAAAACAATATTATTAACCGGTGCAAAAGGCATGTTCGGGCAGGATGCCGTTAAAATATTCTCCGAAAGGGGTTATGAAGTTCTTCCTGTTGATATTGATGATTTTGATATTACTGATGAAAATTCTGTAAATGCATATTTCGAGGACTTAATGGTGCAGCGATGCTGCAACTTTGTCTTGCATGCGGCTGCTTACACAAATGTTGACGGTGCAGAAACCGAAAAAGACAGGGCTTTTTTGATTAATGAAAAAGGAACAGAAAATCTGGCAAGGATTACAGCTAAAAAAAATATCCCGATAATATACTTAAGCACTGATTATATTTTTGACGGCAAAAAAAATACCCCGTATCTCCCTGAAGATAACTTTAATCCTCTAAATATCTATGGCGAATCAAAGCTTGCAGGCGAAATAGCTGTTAAAAAGCTTAATCCCAGACATTTTATTATTAGGACAAGCTGGCTTTACGGACATAATGGCAAAAATTTTGTTGAAACAATGATTAATCTTTCAAAAACCCAACCCGTCCTCAAAGTTGTTGATGACCAAACAGGATGTCCTACCTGGACTTATGACCTGGCGGAAGGTATTTTAAAAATTCTTGAAGCCAATATGTCTTATGGGATTTATCACGTCTGCGGAAGCGGTTTTACCACATGGCATGGCTTTGCTAAAAAGATTTTTAGTCTGAAAGGCATAGCTACTCAAGTTATTCCTGTAACAACCGATGAGTTTCCAAGACCTGCCGGAAGACCAAAATTTTCCGCAATGGAAAACAACGGAATTTGCAGGACATGGGAAGAATCCTTAAAAAAATATATTGAATTGTATCATTGATTGTATTGTCATTGCGAGGCATATAACGTTTGAAAATTTATGATTATACTAACGAAGCAATCTTCCAAAATACAATTATAGCTTGAAGGAAGATTGCTTCGTATATTTGTTAATAGCTTATGTGCTTTATTTCGTGCCTCGCAATGACGGTTAAGGCATAATCGAGAATTTCAGCGTGATCGAACGCAAGTTTCGGTAAATTATTTATGCTGAACCAGCAGACTTCCTTGGCATCGTCCTGAGCTTTCACATCAAGTTTTGAAGCATCCTCAATAAAAGCGTAATAAACAACGCTTACTGTCCTGCCTCTGGGGTCTCTGCCGACCTTTCCAAAAGTCCTTAACTGCTCAAGTTCTACGCCTTTTATGTTTGTTTCTTCCTCAAGTTCTCTTTTTGCCGCATCATCAATTTCTTCGTCATATTCGACAAAACCTCCGGGGATTGCCCATTTATCCTGAAACGGAGGGTTTTTTCTTTTTATAAGCAGTACTGTAATATTTTCTTGCTCTTTTGCAAAGACTAAAATATCTGTTGTTAATGCAGGATTTTTATATTCTTTTGACATATTTATAAAGCCTCATAAGTCTTTAACATAAGCATTGCATCGTCTTCGAGATTGGGGCTTTCGCAAATAATAACACCTTTGACATTAAAATCTTTAAAAGCCTTCATTAAATCTTTGTACTGAAGGTCAGATTCTTCAAGCTCAAGATGTTTTCTCTCGCCTTTGGCAGTGTATTCTATGCCTGCGATATGAGCATGGAAATTTTCAAGCGAATGAACTCCGATTTCATTACCCATTCTCTCAAAAACTCTTGCAAATTCGTCATAAGTGTTCCACTGACCGCCTGTCCTGGCGTGAAGATGCGCAAAATCTATGACAGGAAGCACCATTTCAACTTCGTTTGAAATCCGGATAAGTTCATCAAGGTCTCCCCACTGGCTTGCTTTGCCGGTGAGCTCAGGGCGAACCCATATTTGTACATTTTCGGCTTTTAAAGTTTCTACGATTTCGATCATTTTTGCTTTTACCTGATTATAGACCTGTTTTTTGTCCTGCTTCATATAAAAAGCGGCATGAAAAGTTATGCTGTAACCGCCGCAGGCATGGGTTACTCTGGCGGTGTCAAGGATTCTTTTTACGCTGGCTTCAATTTTGTCTTCTTCAGCAGAATTTAAATTAATATAATAAGGGGCATGCGCTGTTAAAACCAAATCTTTTTCTTCTCTAATTTGTTTTACAAGAGACTGCGTTTTAGCATTCATGCTTACTCCATGCACAAATTCCAACTCCATGCACCCGAGTTTCATTTCTAAAAGGTCATTAAAAGCCTTTTCATAAGTTCTTGGCTCTGTCCTGACCGGGATTCCTCCAGTCCCAAATAATAATTTGTCCATTTTTTGTTTCCTGACTTTGTTTATTTGTGCCTGCCAGATTTAATCCTTATTCCGAATGTAAAATATACTATTTAATTCTAAAATCTGAATGTTTTTACCCATTATAAAAGAATATTTAGAAGAATGAGAATATTTTATTTAATATTAATAATTCTATTAAATTTTTGTGTTTCAGACTTTTGTCAGGCAAAAATCCTATCAGGTAATATAGATAAAGAAGATTTTCTTGGAAATTCCAGTATTGTAGTAGATGGAGCGACAGGAAAACCTGTATCAGCGGCAGAAGTTTCAATACCGTCAGGCGGTATTTCTACACGAACCAACAATAACGGACAATTCAGGCTTGCAGCTTCCTTAAAAAGTCCTGCCATTCTTTCTGTTAAAGCAGATGGATATAAACCTTTTTCTATTACGGTAGATGAAAATAGCATGAAAAAACCTTTAACCATAGTTGTAACAAAGCTATTCGGAAAAGAAACAGTTATAGATAGCGAAATTCACCATCTTGGCGATGACAAGTTTTCCTCCAGTTCAGCAAATGCAGGGGATTTTAACTCTCAATCTGAAGGTCCGTCATTTTCTAAAGATTTTTTTGTGGGAAATCTCGGTCAAAATAATGAAGCTGTCTTAAAAATAGGCTCGATTATAGGACTTGACACAAAAACTGCAAGACGACTAAAGCAAAGCAGAATTACAATGAGCTCAAGCAGTCCAACAAAAATATATTTAAATTCTCAAAAAATAGCAGAAATAAAAATTAACGGTGATAATCAGGAAATTTATCTGCCAAAAAATCTTTTAAAACCAAATTCCTATAACGTTATAAAGATAAAAACAGGTCTAAACCAGAATCCACTAAGCTCAATCGACTATGACGACATGGAATTTATGAATTTGTTATTGGAAATTAAATAGCCGTATCAGGTATAAAAAACTTTTTGATTAATTTATAAAAAAAAGGTATATTGTCTTCATGAACTGTATTCAACTTATAAGTTATTAAGGGGTTTTGAGTCTGCAATGAAAAAATTTTTAACTAAA
>DYOT01000309.1 GCA_020720345.1 Candidatus Caenarcanum sp. | reverse complement strand
CGCACGACCAACGGTTTCGGAAACCGCTACTCTATCCACTGAGCTACAGGCGCATGATTTATGTTTAACTTATCATAAAATAAAAAAAGTGCTTTTTCAGCACTTCTCTACAAGGCACACAATATACACAAATCAGGAATTCAAATTCCCACTTCGCATATATTATGAATTAATCTAAATCTTTCCATAGCAATTCTTTTTCTGTTTTTTTGCTCATATAAAAGAGAATTTATAGCATCCCTGTAACAGGAAGCAATTTTAAAACTGTCTTCGGTTTTTAAAAACCTGTAACACTGTTTTAAAGTACTTCTTGCCTCTTCATACCTTTTTAATTTAATTAAAAGAGCTATCTTATGGTCGTATAAAGAAGGAAGCAATTCTTTGTCCTTCGGCTTAAGCCTCCTAAAAGCTTTCTCGCAGCACGCATATGCTTCTTCTACTTTACCAAGAACATCAAGAGTATTAGCTTTTGAGCCATAAGCTTCGGCAGAATAAGGATCAATACTAATGGCTCTTTCAAAACATTCCAGAGCTTCATTGTCCCTGTCAAGACAAAAAAGAATATTCCCTTTTAAAATCAACGCTTTTATATGATCCGTTTCGATTTCAAGCACTCTGTTTGTTTGTTTTAGCGCTCTTTTATATTCTCTAAAATAAATAAAATTGTCGTTTGCTTCACGGATAAGTTTTTCGGCTTCGATATTAAAAAGTCTTTTAATTTGTCTTGGTTTAATATTGTTGTTACGGTTTCCTGTTAATTTTTTCATTATGGTCTAACTTTCCCCAACCTCCAAAAACATCTTTAATATATAATACTAAAAACTTTTTTTTATCAAACCCATTCATAAAAAATCTGACTCATGATAAGCCATACAAATACTATAATTGAGAGACAGGCATTTTCTTAATCATGTGTGCCGTTTTGGTTTGAAACCTGTCATCATGCCTAGAATCAGATTTCATGCCTGAAAAAACTTTTTTAAACTCAACTTAACGCTTTTTAACATACCGCTATACACCACTATACAAAAACATGCTAAACTATCATGGTACATGAGTTTAGAGTCAATTTGCCATGAAGACTTTTTGTGAAGTTTTATTAAGTTGTTAACAAGGCAGTTTTTTCATAAAAAGCATATTTGTTATAATACTGTTTGAGCTTTTTAACAATTTTTATGTTTA
>DYOT01000080.1 GCA_020720345.1 Candidatus Caenarcanum sp. | reverse complement strand
TATATAAAAAAATTAAATATATTTTACAAAAAATTATTTTCCTTGAAATCAAACCTACATATATAAGATAATTTAGTTAACTCAAGTTACTAAATAGTGCAATCATGCATGAATAGTGGGTGTCAATCTGAAGGCTTTAGCCTGAAGAATCTGTCCATAATGTAATATAAGCTTAAAAGCCAAAAGTGACAGATCCTTCGCTTCACTTCGTTTTGCTCAGGATGACAATTTGATTACGGGATGAAAATAACGAAAGATTATTGAATCAATGAAAATAACAAAAATAATAAACATAATTTTAATTCTGGGAGTTATGGCAATGGTCTTAACTTCCTGTCTGCATGCCGACTTGCCGGAAAAAACAAAGACAAAAAATGAAACAAAAAGTTTGTTTAGCCTTACTATGCAATATCCTGGAGATTTTAAAACTGTCGAAGTGAATGGAGTCGAATACAGGCAGGCAAGAGGGGAAGTCGGAAAATACGGTGGAGTTTTATATTCTTCTAACATAGGTGAAGGTCCAAAAACATTTAACCCGTGGAACTCTACTGACGCAACATCATCTTTGATGGGTGAAATGATGTTTGACGGTCTTGTTTCCACAGATGCCTATACAGGCAAAGTTGTTCCTGCACTTGCAAAATCTGTTGAAATAGATAAAACAGGCAAAATTTATACTGTAACGCTAAGAAAAGGCTTAAAATGGTCAGACGGAAACCCTATAACTTCTGATGATGTTGTCTTTACATGGAAAGATATTATTGCAGACGGATTTGGAAATACAAGCATGCTTGATAACGCTTTAATTGACGGAAAACCTCCTGAAGTTAGAGCAATAGACAAATATACGATGCAATTTATAACTTCTCAACCGTTTGCGCCCTTTCTCAGGCAATTAAGCCAGAGCATTGCCCCGAAACATATCCTTGCTCCGGTCGTTAAAAAAGGCAAGAAAGAATTTTTCTCATTCTGGGGAGTTACAACTCCGCCTGATAAACTCGTAACAAGCGGTATGTTCAGGCTTTCAAAATATATTCCCGCGCAAAGAGTTGAATTTGTAAGGAATTCCGATTATTATATGGTTGACAAAAATGGTCAAAAGCTTCCCTATCTTGATAAATATATCGTTTATATTCTTGGCGATTTAAACAATCAGGTACTGAAATTTGAAGCCGGACAACTGGATATGATTGCGCTTAGCGGTGCTAATGTGTCAAGATTTAAGGAATTTGAAAAGAAATCTAACTATAAGGTTTATAATCTAGGTCCTGACACAGGAACAACCTTTTTGTCATTTAATCTGAACACAAGAAAAAATCCTGATGGAAAATATTATATAGATCCAATTAAACAGAAATGGTTTAACGATGAAAACTTCAGAAAAGCAGTCAGCCTTGTTCTGGACAGGGAAAGTTTTGTTGCAAATATCCTTAGAGGGGTTGGTGCACCGCTTTACACAGCAGAACCGCTGTCTTCAATTTTTATAGATAATAAAATCAAAAACGGTGAACCTCGAAATATGGACAAAGCTAAAAAACTCCTTAAAAAATCGGGATTTTACTGGAGCAAGTCAGGTCAGCTTTATGACAAAGCCAGAAATAAAGTGGAATTTGACCTTACCACAAATGCAGGAAATACTGAAAGAGAATCAACCGGCGTAATGATTAAGGAAGATTTATCAGAACTGGGAATAAAAATAAATTTTAAACCAATAGAATTTAACGTACTCGTTGGAAAGCTCGTTGATTCGCTTGACTGGGACGCCGTAGTTTTGGGACTTACCGGAAGTCCTCTGGAGCCTCACAGCGGCAGAAACGTCTGGAGCAGCACAGGTGCGCTTCATATGTTTAACCAGCGAAAAGGAGCTGATTTACAGACGCCTAAAGACCTTTTATCGTGGGAAAAACGGCTTGATAAAATATTTGAAGCCGGCGCAAAAACTGTTGCTTTTGAGAAAAGAAAAGAAATTTATAACTCATATCAGGAAGTTGTTTGGGAAAACAATCCTTTTATCTATATTTATTCGCCTTTAAGAGTTCATGCAGTGCGAAACAAATTCGGAAATATGAACCCCACCCCTCTCGGCGGTGTTACTCATAATCTCGAGGAGATTTATATAAAATAATGTCTATACCTGTATACATACTAAAAAGAATACTCCAGGCAATACCATTACTGATAATGGTATCTATTATCAGTTTTGTAATAATTAAATTAAGCCCTGTTGACCCGCTGGCAGAATTAAAACTCAACCCTGCAATTTCTCCACAGGTTTTGCAATCTGAAAAACAAAGATTAGGACTTGATTTGCCTGTTCAAATGCAGTATTTCAACTGGGCAGGAAATTTTATAAAAGGCGACCTCGGTGTTTCCACTTCAGGAGAGAAAGTGGCAGACAGGTTAACGGAAAGAATCCCTAACACTTTGCTTTTAATGATTTGTGTAATAATTATAACCTGGTTAATTGCAATTCCTCTGGGAATTTATTCGGCTCTTCATTGGAAATCGACTTTTGACAGGTTTTTAACAATAATTTGTTCCATGGGTATGGCGGTTCCAACTTTTTTCCTTGCGCTTTTATTATTAATTTTTGCGGTTAAAACAGGCTGGTTTCCTGTCGGAGGTCTTACTAGTGTCGGGTTTGACGCTTTTAATCCACTTCATAAAATTCTTGATGTAGCTCATCACCTGATTTTACCCGTAACCGTACTTGCCGTTGCAAGTCTGGCGGGGTTGCAAAGACAAATGAGAGGAAATCTTCTTGACGTTCTGGAATCCGATTATGTAAAAATGGCACGGGCAAAAGGACTTCCTGAAAATAAAGTAATATATAAACACGCTGTAAGAAACGCTCTAAACCCATTAGTAACTCTGCTGGGTTTTGAATTTGCATCGCTGTTAAGCGGGGCTGCATTGACAGAATTTGTGCTTCAATATCCCGGACTTGGCAGGCTTATTCTGGAAGCTGTCATGAAATCAGACATCAATCTTGTCATGGCTTCACTTATGATAGGAACGGTAATGCTTATAGCGGGCAATTTAATTGCTGATATTCTTCTTAAATTTGTCGACCCTCGTGTAAATCTGGATTAAGGCAAAAAATGACTATTTTAAAAAACAACAAATTTATAAAAAAACTTACTAAAGACAAAATTGTCTTTATCTCTATGATTATTCTTGTTTTGCTGTATTTATCGATTGCATTTGCCGGATTTATTGCCCCTTATTCAAAATCATTCAGCGACAGGCGGCTCTCTTACGCCCCGCCGTCAAAAATCTTTGTTATAAACGGACAGGGTAAACTTTCTCGCCCATATACCTATAATTATAAAAGAACTTTTGACCCTGAAAACTTCAAAATAAATTTTGAGATGGACAGAAGCCAAAAATATTACCTGAAATTCTTTTCTTCCGGTGATGAATACAAAATTTTCGGGTTTATTCCGTGTAATATTCATCTAATGAAAGTAGATTCACCCGGAAGATTGTTTCTTTTCGGCACCGACATAAATGGAAGAGACGTTTTTTCAAGACTGTTTTACGGTGGGCAAATTTCTCTGACCATCGGATTTCTTGCGCTGTTTATTTCGTTTCCGATAGGACTCTTATACGGTGGAATTGCAGGATATTTCGGAGGAATAACAGATAATATTATGATGCGTATTGCTGAAGCCATCATGAGTATACCGAGTTTTTATCTATTAATAAGCCTTGCCGCCATTCTTCCAGCTAATATGACAAGTATACAAAGATTTGCCCTGATTACCATAATTCTTGCGCTTATCGGCTGGGCAGGTTTCAGCCGTGTTGTGAGGGGAATGGTTTTGTCCATTAAAAATCAGGAGTTCGTTGAAGCTTCAAAAGCAATAGGAGCAAGTTCATTAAGAATAATCACAAGACATATTTTGCCTCAGACAGCAAGTTTTGTCATTGTTGCCATTACTTTAAGCGTGCCGGGTTATATTCTTGCGGAATCAGGCTTAAGTTTTCTCGGCTTAGGCATTCAGCAGCCTGATGCAAGCTGGGGGAATATGCTAAAGGAAGCGCAGGAATATATTAACGTGCTTTACCGCCCATGGCTTTTAACCCCCGGATTTTTAATCTTTATTGCAGTTCTGACGTTTAATATTGTCGGCGATGCTGTCAGAGATATTCTCGACCCCAAAAGCCACGCAAGAAGATAAGCTCTTGTACGTAGGCAATTTTTAATTTTTCCTTTATTTAGAAGCTTTTTGGGCTAAATTTTTATTTTAACCAGACAGGCTCTTAGATAAAAAAGGAAAGGAATAATGACGAAAACAGAAAGCATAAAACAAACTTTCACAAATATTCAGAAATTTGAGAAAGCTCTAAAAAACTTAAAATTTGTTTGAAGTATACTTTAGTTATAAATAACCGGTAAGAGAAACAAGGAAAGATTAATGCCTGAAAATACAATAAAATTTACTAAAATGCACGGGCTGGGAAATGATTTTATTCTGCTTGACGCAAAAGAGCTTGAAAATCGGAATTTAAATTACGAAGAACTTGCACAAAAAATGTGCGACAGAAATTTTGGCATAGGCGCAGACGGTTTAATAATAGTGAATCCGGCTGACATAAATTCAAAAGCTGATACAGCATGGCGAATTTTTAATTCAGATGGCTCTGAGCCTCAGATGTGCGGAAATGGAATCCGATGCTTTGCAAAATATGTACACGAAAAAAGAATCATAGATAAAAATAAGTTTACAGTATCTACGCTGGCAGGTATTATTACGCCGGAAATTCTTGACAATGGCGAAATAAAAGTAGATATGAGTAAACCTATTCTGGAAGTATCAAAAGTCCCTGTTTTAATTGAAGGTTTGGACTGCGTAATTGCCTGCCCAATTGAGATAGAAGGAAGAGAATTCGAAATAACCACAGTAAGCATGGGAAACCCGCACTGTATTATTTTCACCGACGAAGATTCTTTTGCTCTGGCAAGAGAATTTGGTTCTAAAATTGAAAAACATCCCATGTTCCCTGAAAAAACAAACGTTGAATTTGTTCAAATATTATCAAGAAACAATATTAAGATAGATGTATGGGAAAGAGGTTGCGGAATAACAAAAGCTTGCGGAACAGGAGCATGCGCTTCAGTAGTAGCGGCTATTTTTAACGAGCTGACTGATAATGTGGTGCAAGTAGAACTCCCCGGCGGAAGTCTTACTATCGAATGGGATATGAGCAAACCTGACTCCAGCGTTTTTATGACCGGCAAGAGTGAATTTATCTGCAAAGGCGAATATTATTTACAGTAAAAATCTGTTTATGTTAATATATTTTTCTAATTATATAAGTTAAAAATAATATGGAGGTATAACCAACTTTGCGTAATTACGAATTGCTTTGTATCCTGAAAACAGGATTTGATATAGAAAGCGCTGAACAAATTATTGTTAATGTAGAAAACGCAATCAAAAATTTTGAAGGCAGCGTTTCAGGCATCAATAAAATCGGACGTAAAAAACTGGCTTATGAAATTAATAAAAACAGAGACGGATTTTATGCAGCTTTCGATATTCAACTCGATCCTTCAAAAGTTGTCGAATTAAAAAGATATTTGAAATTAAATGAATCTGTATTAAGATATTTCGTTACAGTAAAACAGGAACAAAAAGCTCAAGTTGCTTAATTGCAACGTTTTTAAAATATTGGAGAATATATTATGAGCAGCCTCAGCAAAATTATAATAACCGGAAAAGTAGTCAGGAATCCCGAAAAGAGATTTACTGGCAACAATTTGCCTATAACTTCTTTTAGTATTAACATCGGTGCAAATGATGAAGAAAAAATATTAAGGGTATTTGCTGTTGGAAAACTTGGCGAAACTACAGAACAAACCCTTAAAAAAGGTCAGAGTGTTATTGTTGAAGGTCGGTTGCAGACAGCTTCAATAAAGACAGAATCAGGCGTTGAGACAAAAATTACAGAAATTAGCGCTCAAGGCATAGAAATAATTGGAACTTCACCACAGCAGGAATCTTCTGCTTCAGAGGTGGATGAATTTAATTTTACTGAAGAAATAAATGACGAAGAATTAATTGGAGAAGATGAAATACCATTCTAATGTCATCCTGAGCAGGAAACCCACTTTTTTGAT
>DYOT01000308.1 GCA_020720345.1 Candidatus Caenarcanum sp. | reverse complement strand
ATTAATGTTATTGATGAAGTCGGCCAGACAGTCAGCAGTATTGCAGCAGCCATTGAAGAGCAGGCAGCAATAACTAAGGATGTGGCTGCTAATATTTCACAGGCTTTTGAAGGTGTAAAGGATGCAAACAGGCAAGTTGCGCAACTGGCCACAGTTTCTCAGAATATTGCCAATGATATTTCAGGTTTGAGTTCTCAGACAGGTCATGGAGCAGAGTCACAGGCAAGCGCTTTGAGACTTTCAAAGCTTGCCAGCGATTTAAACGAAGTAATCAAGCATTTTAAGGTGTGATTATTATATGCTTCAGGATGATTAAAAAAAATTTCCAAGATAATTTAGTTTTAAAACCTTCTAATCATAGCTTGAATAACCTAAAAAGGGAGGCGCTCACACATACAAAAGGATTAAGTGATTGATTATTGAAAATGAAAAAAATACAAAAAAAAAGGAGATATAAAATGACTCAACACATTTTGAAAAGCTGTTTCAGGATAATCATGCTATTTATCGCTATGTTTGTAATAGCAGGCGCAGGCAATGTTTTGGCTGACACCCAACATACAGAAAACATCAAAAAAGCCATGACAGATATGAAAGCCGAAGCAGCAAAAATAGGCGCTCCAGAAATTAAAGAAGGAAAATTATATTTTGGTTCAACAAAAATTAATGGCAACTATGAGCTTGTGGATGCGCTTAAAACAAAGTATAATTGCACTGCAACCTTTTTTGCCAAAAAGGATGATGGATTTGTGCGTATAAGCACTAATGTAATGAAGGATGGCAACAGGGCTGTGGGCACGGTTCTTGATCCTAATGGGACAGCAATTGCAGCCATTAAAAAAGGCGAGGCATTTTATGGAGTGGTAGATATTTTAGGCAAAAAATACGATACAGGTTATGAACCTATTAAAAATGCTGCTGGCGAAATTATAGGTATTTATTATATAGGCTATCCATTGTAAACTTTCAACAGCAGGCTTTTCTTTGTTTGTTTTTGTGAGAATTTAATTAAGATGTAAATTCTCACAAAACTATCAAGTCTGTTTATATGATAGCGCTTAATGCCGCTTTCTTTGACAGGATCAAAACTGTTAACATCCCCTAAAAACATATAGGGCTTTCTCCAAAAAAAAACACTCTATGACTCAATTAAGCCTTGGCTCACCCTCACAAATCCAGACCTTTTT
>DYOT01000079.1 GCA_020720345.1 Candidatus Caenarcanum sp. | reverse complement strand
AATTGAGTTTGCCGTACCGTTAACAGTCATTGTGAAATTCCCTGCAGTTATAGGAGATCCTCCGCCTGTAATTGTGTTTGTTTCACTAATAACTAAAGAAGTGGGTATTTTAACGGTTGTTGTGCTTCCTGAAGTGCTTTCTATCTGCGATGTGCCGACTACTCTTAAGCCCTTGGCATTTACTACGTTGCCTTCAGCATCTACGGAGAAATTTCCGGCTCTGGACAAATAAATACTACTATCTGAGCCCAAAAGGGTAAAGAATCCGTCTCCCTGAATATTTAAGTCATTTGTTCTTCCGGTTGACTGAACTGAACCTCTGGCAAAATTTCGGCTGATATCGCTTAATGTAACCCCTAAACCTATTTGTTTCGGGTTAACGCCGCCGCTGTTTTCTGAAGGAACTCCTCCTGATGAAATTGTTTTTGAAAAAACTGTTTCAAAAGTAATATTGCTGGACTTAAAACCTGTTGTGTTAAGGTTAGCAATATTGTCTGCTATCACGTCCATCATTGACTGACTGGCTGATAATCCTGAAAGTGTTGTGAATAAACCCTGTGACATAAAAGTCTCCCCTTATTATTATATAACTTCTAGTTTTCTGAATTTGTATTTGTACCTGCATTCTGAATGCTTACTACGCTGTCAAGCGGATACGCTTTGCCTCCTATAAGTATGCTTGCTCCGGTTGAGTCAAGCACTGCCGCATCTACCACTCCTGAAATTACTTTTTGCGAGTTGTCAGGATCGATTAAGCCTACTTCTTTGCCGATAAGAGAACTTGCCTGCATCATTTCATTTGAACTTGTAACTGTTTTATTGAGCTTTTGCAGTTCGCTTATTTGTGTAAATTGAGCCTGCTGGGCTAGAAACTGGCTACTATCCATAGGTTTTAAAGGATCCTGATATTTCATTTGAGCCATTAATAACTGTAAAAAAGCGTTCTGATCCATATCAGCCGCGCCTGTTTTTCTGGTATTATTTTCTGCCTGTGCCTGTGCAGTACTGTTTACCATATTCGATAATGTATTGGCCACGTCCATAGAAGTCATAAAAAACTCCTCCTTTTATACTTTATAATCTACTCTACCTGTCTGTAAAACTGAATTATGTCCGGTTAAAATATTGTTTTCATCCGATTCATTTGCTGTCATTTCGTCTAATTCGCCAAGTTGGCTGTTTGAATAAGCCGATGAACTTTCACCTGATTTATTATGATTGCCTGATTGATAATTTCTTTCCTGCAACCCTGAATTTGCCTGATCAAATTCCTTAAAGCCATTTTCTGAATTCATATTTTGATTTGATGAAGGTGATTCCTGAACTTGAACGACCATTTTTCCTACTTGGACACCCTGTTCTGTAAGAGTTTGTCTTAATGTTTCAAGATTTTTATTCAGTATATCTTTTGTCTGACTATTTTCTGCCGTAATTTGTGCTGTTAAAGTCCCGTTTTGGCTAATAATATTTATGTTTACTTTTCCCAGATTCTCAGGTTTTAGAATAATATTTATTTGTGATTTATTTTCGGTTGTTTCCGAAGAAATTTTGTCTTTAATCTGATTTAGTATTGAATTCTCAATGCTTTGCGACTGTTTTGAGTTCAAAATCTTATCAAATTGAGCTGTTTTTTGAAGATCCATTTTTTGTATATTATTTTCTGAAGTTAAATTTTGAGTCTGGCTTATATCAGATTTAAGCTCCTGCTGGTTGTTCTGACTTCCCATATCCATTTTTGATGAATCGCTTTTAACTTCAAGTTGAGTTATGACAGCTTTTGAATCTTCTTTATTATTTAATTCAGCAAGTTTTTCCGCTAAAGATTGAATTTTTCCGTCTTTTGGCTGTTCAACCTGAGTTATGCCTGAAGTATTTAAAAGTTTTTCTGAAATTGCAACGGAAATCGCTTTGTCTTCTTCATTATTAATAGTTGTTTCTGGCTTTTGAAGCTGAGTTTCAGTTTTATTCTCAGAAATTATTTTTGAATCTTTAATCTGTTTTGAGGAGAAATCTTGCTTAACAGGCTGCTGTAAAACATTTTCAGGCTGTTTATCATTTGTTTTTTGATTTATCTGTTGTTTTTCTTCATCAGAAGTGAGTTCTTCAAGTGCTGCTTCTCCTTCTTTAGGAGTTTTTGATTCAGAAACAACTGAATTGTGCATATCTTTAACTGTTTCTAAAAGTGCTTTTTGAGCTTTTGCAATTATTTGAGTTTTGGCATCGGGATTTTCTTCAGTCTTTGCATTATTTGTTTCAGCCTGATCTTTATCTTTGACTATACTGTCTTTTATAACTGTTTCAGAGGCAAGAACGCTAAGATTAATTGTTTTATCAGATTTATCAGAAGTTGTATTCTCTTGAGTATTGGTTTCCTCTGTATTTTCGGATTTTAATTCTGATTTATTTTTGTTTTCTTCAGATTCTTCAGCTTTTTTTTGATTATCGGAAGATTCGTTTTCTTTTATTTTTTCATTTATATTATCGACTTTTGCTTCTATCTGATTTTTGTCTTCTTTTGTTTTTTGAACATTTTTTTGATTATCAACCTGTTCATTTGTTTCGGTATCTTTAATTTCTTTACGGTTGTCCTCAATATTGCTGTCATTCCTTACAGAAGTTTCAGCATTTTTGTTTTCGTAAAATTTATTATAAGAATTATCATGCTCGAAATTAAATTCTCTACGACTGGAATTTTTTGAATAATCATTTTTAGCATAATTATTATATGAATGTTTTCCTTCTTTATTGAACGAAACATTAGAATTCTTATTAGCTTGTTCAAGAACATCCATAAACGAATTTTTATTCTCTCTTGAACAATATTTTGATGCAAAATCTGTATTTTTAGTATTAGTATTAGAACCCGTTTTAGATATTTCAAGAAAATCTTTAATAGTCATTTATAGCCCTCAAACGCCCCGTATAAACTTTTTATAATACTTTTCTGTGCCGATTAGTTGATATTTCATCAATTTGCAGCATTTCGTGTTTTTCTATTGTGCTCTTAAACTCTTCAAGTGCTCTTTCCTTGAGCTTTTCCATGATTTTTTTTTCTTTTAATGCTTCAAGCATTAGCCGATTTTTTTCTTCAACTTCTTTTTCTGCCGCTTTAATTATTTCCTTTTGTTTTTTTATACCCTCCTTAATTTTAAGTATGTAGTTTTGATGAATAAAAATTATTGTTTTATCTATCCCCCCGGATTTTAAAACATTTTCAAGACTAAAAACTGTTTCGTCATGAGTCTTAATAAGGTTTGACATTATTAGGTTTTCCTGATGAAGTCTGTTTTTGGCTATAGCAAAGGCAAGCTGGCTGTCCTCGAATTTTTTCTCCCTAATTTCAAGGATGCTTTGCAGTTTGAATTTAAAACCTTTCACCCATTAACCCCGACCCTGTGAAATTTCCCATATAATAATGTATATTAAGTTTACCCCATGCGCCATTCCCACTCATCCTCTAAAAAAAGTATGTTGTGTGTTGATTGCATTGAGCTATTATTAGAGCCTGTCTGGTTAAAATATTAATTTAGCCAAAAAGCTTATATGTAAAGGCTTGTTTAAAAAAGTCCATTCAACTCTGAAGGCTTATAAATACCGGTTTCAGTAATGATTCCGGTTATATATTCAGCAGGTGTAACATCAAAAGCAGGATTAATTATATTTACCCCTTCAGCGCAAATTGTTTTTCCGTTTATATGGGTAACTTCTTCTCTGCTACGCTCTTCTATAGGGATTTCATCGCCTGATTTAATCGACATATCAATCGTAGAATGAGGAGCAGCTACATAAAAAGGTATATTATGAGCTTTTGCAACCAATGCAACGGTATAAGTTCCTATTTTATTTGCGGCATCACCGTTCGATGCAATTCTGTCAGCGCCGACAATTACTAGGTCTATCATCCCTTTTTTCATAAAATATCCGCACATTCCATCGGTTATAAGAGTTACAGGGATATTATCTTCGACAAGTTCCCATGTGGTAAGTCTTGCTCCCTGTTGGCGAGGACGTGTTTCATCCGCAAAAACCTGTATAGTATTATCTCTGGCAAAAGCAGAACGCACGACTCCTAAAGCTGTTCCGTATCCTGCTGTTGCTAAGGCTCCGGCATTACAGTGAGTGAGAATAGTTGCTCCTTTTGGAACAATTTTAGTGCCGTGTTCGCCCATTCTCTGGTTAATTTCTATGTCGTCATTAAGTATTTTTATTGCGTTTTCTTCAAGTTTTTTTATAATTTCGTCAATAAATACCCTGTCATCCTGAGCAGAGCGAAGGATCTGCTCCTGAGCCAATTCAAGCTGTTTATCCACTGCCCATGCTAAATTTACTGCGGTTGGACGTGTTGATTTTAAAGATTCACCGATTTCCTCGAGTTTTTTAAGGAATTCGTTTTTATCGGTTATATTAATAAGGCTTTTTGCACCTAACGATACGCCAAAAGCACCTGAAACGCCTATTGCAGGAGCTCCTCTTACAATCATATCTTTGATTGCTGTAGCCATTTCCTGATATTTTGTTATGCACACGATTTTTTGCTCATATGGAAGCAATGTCTGGTCTAATAGTTTAACGTGATTTCCTGCCCATTCTATGGGTCTTATTTTTGATTCAAGTATCATCTCTCTTCTTTCTCCCGGATTACCAGTCTGATTGGTGTTCCGAAAAATCCGAAGGCTTCACGCAATTTGTTTTCTATGTATCTTTCATAGCTTTGGGTTATAAGATCTTTGTCATTAACGAAAAGAATAAAAGTTGGCGGTGCAACTCCTGCCTGCGTTGAATAATAAATTTTTAATCCTTTGCCTTTGCGGAAAGGTGAAGGATTAAGAGCCAGAGCTTCTAAAATGACTTTATTTAAGAGATTTGTAGCAACTCTTTTATTTGTAAATTCGTAAGCTTCCTGAACAGCAGGGAAAATTTTGTTTATACGCTGCTTTGATTTTGCGCTTATAAACAAAAAAGGCACATAATGGAGAAAAGGAGCTTCAACCCTAATTTTTTTAGTAAATTCGATTACCGAATTAGTATGTTTAGCTTCAATAGCATCCCATTTGTTTACTGCAATAATAAAGGCTTTTCCTGCATCTACTATTAATTGGCTAATTTTTTTGTCCTGATCTGATAAGCCTTCTAGAGCATCTATCATTAAGAGAACAACATCGCAGTTTTTAACAGCTTTTAAACTTCTTACAACTGAAAATCTTTCCACTCCATATTCAACTTTTGCTTTTTTTCTTATGCCTGCTGTATCAATAAGAGTGTAATTCACTCCTTCAAAACTAAGGTTTGTGTCAATAGAATCCCTTGTTGTGCCGGAAACTTCACTTACTATAATACGTTCTTCACCCAATAGTGCGTTAATCAGGGATGATTTTCCAACGTTGGGTTTTCCTACGACGGCTATTTTAATGGTTTTTTCTGTTTCCGGCTCTGTATACGCAGGCAAAACATCCATAATTTTATCAAGAAGGTCTCCAACATCGCCGGTTCCGTGCATTGCGGAAAGAGGGTGAGGTTCGCCAATGCCCAGAGCGTAGAAATCATTTATTAAGCCTGTTTTTTCCGGCGTATCAATTTTATTGACAGCTAAAAATATTGGTTTTTTGATTTTGCTTGGTTGCTCGCCTTTAACGGCGTTATTGTCGGGCAAAGCCCGCCCTCCAGCCTCAGCTCGCAATCCGCTTTTTCTTAGTAAATTAGCTATCTCTTCATCAGCAGGTGTTAGTCCATCCTTGCCGTCAACGAGAAAAATAATTGCATCAGCCTGTTCAGCCGCAATTTCCACCTGGGAATAAATAGAAAGCATTATTTCATCTTGCATTCCTGGAATAATTCCACCTGTGTCTATTACCGTGAAAGATCTGCCAGCCCAATCCACATCAAAATAAAGCCTGTCTCTTGTAACACCAGGCATGTCATCCACTATGGATTCTCTCGAGCCTATAAGTCTGTTAACAAAAGTTGACTTGCCTACGTTTGGTCTGCCGACTATTGCAATTACCGGTTTTTTATTTGTCATTACAACATTATAGAACAAACATAATATAATTTATTTATCGTAATAATTTTTTAAATTTACATATCCGTATGACAAAAACATTAAAGTAAAAAGTTTAAAGTGGCTTTAACAAGAAAAACTCAATTTTTTTTGGATTGTCCCCC
>DYOT01000307.1 GCA_020720345.1 Candidatus Caenarcanum sp. | reverse complement strand
TATGTATATTATAAGAACAATAGAAAGTTTAATAACAGAAACAAGCAATCATTTTGGATCTGTATTAATCACCGGGGCAAGACAGGTCGGGAAAAGTACTGTCCTTAAACATTGTGATAACAAGCGTACTTATGTAACCCTTGATAATCCCTCTGTAAGGGAATTGGCAATAAACGACCCGAAACTATTCATACAAAGATACCAAACACCGGTTATTATTGATGAAATTCAATATGCGCCCGAATTATTACCTTATATAAAGATTGAAATTGATACAAAAAAAACAAAAGGTGATTATTGGCTTACTGGTTCACAACAGTTTCACATGATGAAAAATGTATCCGAGTCGCTTGCAGGTAGGATTGGAATTATAAATTTAATGGGGTTTTCACTGACGGAATTGAATTCTAAACCAGCTCAAAGACCTTTTGTTCCAACTACTAATTATATTGAAAATGAGCGAAAAAATTCAAAAAAATATGACCTGAAAGAAATATATGAAATAATCTGGAGAGGTTCATTTCCTTCTATCAATGTTGACAAACAGCTAAGCTGGGAAATGTTTTACAGTTCATATTTGCAAACGTATCTGGAAAGAGACATCAGGGATTTGGCATCAATATCAGACGAGATGACTTTTTTAAAATTTATACGCATTATAGCTTCAAGAACAGGACAACTTTTAAATTATTCTGACATTGCTACTTCTGTAGGTATCTCGCAGCCGACTGCAAAAGCATGGCTATCCTTGTTAATTTCATCAGGGCTAGTTTATTTGCTTGAACCATATTATAACAATTTAAGTAAGAGAATGGTAAAAACCCCAAAACTTTATTTTCTTGATACAGGATTATGTTCATATCTGACAAATTGGAGCACCCCTGAAGTTTTGGAAGCCGGAGCGATGAGTGGATCAATATTTGAGACATTTGTGGTCGCTGAAATACTGAAAAGTTATTTGCATAATGGGAAAAGACCTCCTGTATATTTTTACAGAGATAAAGACAAAAAAGAAATAGATTTGATAATAGAGCAAAACGGCAAACTGCATCCGGTAGAAATTAAAAAAACAGCAAAACCTGATAAAATTGCAGTTAAAAATTTTAATGTCCTGCCTGATAATATCAGGGCAGAAGGTGCAGTGATTTGTTTATGTGATGAAGATTTGCCTTTAACTGAAAATACTACT
>DYOT01000306.1 GCA_020720345.1 Candidatus Caenarcanum sp. | reverse complement strand
TCCTTCTTTTCCTGACATTTAGTCAGAAAAAGTGGAGTCCTTTCGCAATGACAGTTTACAAGTACCCGAGTAGTTACAAAAATATTATAGATTTTAACAGGAATAAGCCATGACAATAGTTGTTAATGCACGTTTTTTAACCCGGAAAATAACAGGAGTTCAACGATATGCCATTGAGATTTCTCTGATACTTAAGCAAATTTATGGGGATAAAATAAAATTTGTCGCGCCAAAAAAAGATATTATATATCATGACCTTGCTAAACAGCTTGAAGCAGAGTTTTACGGAAACTCTACAGGTCTTTTATGGGAACAGACAGATTTACCGGTTTATTTGAAGAAAAATAATAATCCTGTTTTGCTTGGATTAACCAATACAGCGCCCATAACTTATCATAAAAATGTTTTAACCGTTCATGACCTGATTTTTATGAAAGATGCAAGCTGGTTTCCAAACAAATTTTCGCTTATTTATAAGCTTGGCATACCTGTTTTGCTTAATCATGCCTTAAAAGTAATAACTGTTAGCGAATTTTCTAAACAAGACATTATAAAAACATTCAACACGCCTGCTGATAAGATTGAAGTTGCATACAATGCTGTTTCAAAGGAATTCAGGGAATATTCCGAGCTGGACTATGAAAATAAATATGGAAACTATATTCTTGCTGTAATTTCCTTTTTAAATCCCAGAAAAAATCTGGGCAATATTATTAAAGCTTATAATAAAGCCGGATTAAAAGACACAAAACTGGTAATTGCCGGAGTAAGGGCTGATGAATTCCCTGATAAAAGCATTATAAATAAAAATATAGTTTTTGCGGGTTATATGAAAGACAAAGGGCTTGCGGGTCTTTATAAAAATGCAAAACTTCTTGTCTTCCCCTCTCTTTTTGAAGGATTTGGGATTCCTCCTCTGGAGGCCATGTCCTGCGGGTGTCCCGTAATTGCGTCAAATTTAACAAGCCTGCCGGAAGTCTGCGGCGATGCGGCTTATTATGTTAATCCATATGATGTTGAAGACATAGCTAGTGCCATAAAGCATGTTTTAAACAACGAAAATTTGCAGAATACATTAAGAAAAAAAGGGCTTGAGCGGGCAAATTTCTTTAGCTGGAAATCTTCCGCAAATAAAATTAAAGAAATACTGGAAAACTTATAAAGCTCCAAATATTTTATATTATAATTTGTATTGTA
>DYOT01000078.1 GCA_020720345.1 Candidatus Caenarcanum sp. | reverse complement strand
CTACATATCCCCGTTCAGAAACTTGTCAATCCAGCTAAATAAAGCTATAAGCTCATAAGGCTTTGGTATATACAAATCAGCACCGGAATCAAGAATAGTTTCTTTATTTCTGGCGGAAGAAGAAATGATAATTTTTATATCAGGATAATCTTCTTTAATGGCTTTGCAGGCTTCAAGCTCTTCTGAGGATTTTTCATCTTCTATATCAAGCAAAATCAAGTCAGGTCTACTTTTTTCTACAATTTCAAAGACTTCATCCGTATTGTTTGCAGTTTCTACAATATAATCCTTCATTTCAAGAGTAGTAGAAAGAAGATAAGCAAGCGCCGCATCTTTTTCCATTATTAAAATTTTGTTAGGAACTTCTTTTATTATTTCTCCGCCGGAAATTTTTGGTCTGTCGCTTAACCATGAAGAACCGTGTCTTGATTTTGCAAGCCTTTGAATGCTTATGCTTGAGCTTAATGCTTCCTGATAACCGGTAAATTTTCTGTACCGGGTTGAAACTATACCGATGCTAACAGAAACAAAGGGTATTCTTCTTCCGATTTTATCATCTCCGCTTGATATAATGTATCCTTTTTCAACGTCTTCGTCGGAATAAAATTTAGGAGCAATAATATCGAAAGAATAATTCAAAAAAGTTGCTATTTTTTCGGCTTTTTCAGGTTTTGTAAGGATTATAAAACCATTTTCATTTATTTGCCCTAAAAAATCATTTTCATTAATAGCTGTTTTTATAATAGCGACGAAAGTCTGAAGCAATTTTTCAGCAGCTATATAGCCATAAATTTCATTGTAAGGGATATAATTATCCACATCGAGATACATTATAGCCATAAATTCATCGTTACTCAGAGCAAGATTTCTTTTTACAATTTTATATGTTGTTTTTGCCGTTGGTAATTTTGTTACAGGGTTAGAAAATTCTTCTTCATTTCTTCTTAAATGCGCAAAAATCCTTAAGTCCATCTCTTCATCACTAATTTTCGTACTCTGAAAATCGTCAGCACCTGCTTTTAATATTTCAAGCTTTTTTTCCAAAGAAATTTCATCTGATAAAACTATTAAAACAGGTCTATGCAGAGTTTTTTGACTCCGAATCCCGGTACAGATTTCTGTTGCATCTTTATCAATATTATTATAGGCAATAATCAAATCAGGCTCATATTTTATAATAGTTTCAGGAGTATTTTCCCAGGAATCGGAAGTAACAATATGTACATTAACATTCTGTTGAACAAGATTAGTATAATAAGGCGAGTTCTGCCCTCGTGAATCAATTATTAAAATAATTTGCTTAAATAACATTTTATTTTTCCTGAAATTTTTGCTTAATTTGTTTTTCATAAGTTGCAACAGGAAGTATGACAGTAAATGTTGAGCCGCTGCCATCGCTTTTTAAGCTTATTTTGCCTTCCATGCTTTCAACAAGGGATTTTGTAATGTACAATCCAAGACCGGTTCCCTGCACTTGCCTGGTCAAAGCATTGTCAATTCTTGAAAATTTAGAGAAAATTTTAGAAATGTGCTCTTCAGGTATTCCCACCCCCTGATCTACCACGTTTAGTTCAATAAAATCAGTATTTCCTGCAATAAATCTGGCTTCTATTTTAACAGTAGTGCCTCCATTTGAATATTTTATGGCATTATCTACAAGATTTGTCATTATTTGCTCGAATTTATCAGAATCTGCCCAAACAGGAGGCAGATTTGGCATAATTTTCACCTCTATTTTGTGATCCTGTGCCTTTTGCTGAACATTATAAAGAATATTTTTAAAGAAATTGGGAAGCTCAATTGCTTTAAAAATTGATTTATCTCTTTTTGATTCAAGTTTTGAAACGGTAAGAAGATTTTCCACAAGGCGTGTCAGTCTATCCACCTGACTTTTTATTATGTTCAGAAATCTATTTTGCTGCTCGGCGCTGAGCTGGCTGCCTGACTGAAGTAAAGTATCCGCAAAACCTTTTATGCTTGTAAGAGGTGTCCTTAATTCATGGCTTACCGTGCTTACAAAATCGACATGCGCCTGATTTAAAAAAGCCACGTCTGACAGAGGAATTATTATATAAATAACTTTGTTATCCCTTGTTATAGAAAAATTAATTCTTATACAGGTTAATTTATCCTCTTTATTCCTCATTTCTCCTATAGAATGAGTTTTTATATTCTGAAGACCATGATTTTCCAGTTTTTGTGTGCATTGGCTACAGCTGTCTTTTTCACTTTTGATAAAGTCAGAAAAATTTTTGCCTAATAATTCGTTTTTAGAAAAGCCTGTTAAAAGTTCGAAATTTTTATTTACATCAATTATTTTCCCGTCAGAATCACATACTATGATCCCTTCAGGAAAATTATCATATATATTTTTATAAAAATTTTTCTCCAAACTCATTATACCTAACTAAAATATGTTTTCAGATTTTTATAGTAAGTACTCGTTTCAATAAACAAATTTAAGTTGAGTATAAAACGTTTACTTGTTATAAAAAATTATCTCTAAGCCATTCACAAGAACACTTACACTATATCATGACATGTTAATAAACCTGAATTCCTTAATTATTTCTTCTTTTTTCAAATATACCGATTCAAATAAATAACCGTTAAATAAAATAATTTTTGTAAAATCGGTATGCGAAGCGAAGGACTCATTCTAGTATACTATGCAAAAAATTTTCACACTTTTCATCATACTGAGAGAGCCTTAATCGGCAAGCAGACTTATGAATCATGTGCGTTAGCACATCAAACAGAACAAAATTAATGACTAATTGTATTAATATGAAAGCTGATCTTCGATAAATTCCTGATCATCTTCCAGTTCAGCAAAGCTCTGATCATATTCAGGGTCAAAATCATCAGGCAAACATTCATCTAAAGGCCAAACGGTATTTTTATTATAAGCGGTATGCATAAGATTTTCGCAAAGGCTTAAGTCAGTGCCTGTAAAATCAGCGCTGCAAATATTTGCTCCATTAAATTCAGCTGCGGTAAAATCACAATTTACTATACAGGCACTTATAAATATTGTGCCTTCAAGAACTGCCTCCGAAAAATTAGAATCATTTATTGTTGCATGAGAAAAATTAACTGTACTAAGATCACTTTCACTAAAATTTACGGAATTCAAATCACTTTCACTTAAATCGGAGCCGGTTAAATCAACTTTGCATAAATTAGCTCCGCATAAAACACATTCTTTAAGGTCAATTTCTGTTAAATCAATAATTCCATCGTCATAAGAACGGTTTTCGTTAAATTCTTCAATTAAATCAGCTTTTAAAAGCTTAAAAAGTTCCTCTTTGTTAGTTATATTTCCCATATGATTTCCTCACTTGACTTTATAAAACATTAAATCATTTTTAGCTGCATAGCCAAAAGTACAGCCTGTGTTCGGTTAGATACATTTAATTTTTTGAAAATATTGTTAAGGTGCGTTTTAACCGTTACTTCTCTTACAAAGAGTTTTTCGGCAATTTCAAGATTGTTTGAGCCGTGCGCCACAAGAGCTAAAACTTCTTTTTCTCTCGCAGTAAGTGCGTCAATGGGCTCATCTGATGCAAAAGAAAGATTAACTGCGCCAGTATGACTAGGTTCAGTATTCCATTTTGATCTCCTTAATAATGCCTCGATTCTGGCAAGAAGGTTAGGAAGAGTAAAGGGCTTTACTACATAATCATCTGCTCCGAATTTTAATCCTGATACCTGCTGCTGCTCCTTATCAAGAGCGGTAAGCATTATTACAGGAATTGCCTTTGTCTTTTTATTTTCCCTTATTGATTTCAAGGTTGTCCATCCGTCCATATTAGGCATCATTACATCAAGAAGTATGAGGTCAAACTGATTTTCATCACTGCCCATTATTTTTAATGCCTGAAGTCCGTCATTTGCCACAGTTACTTCGTAACCGTAAGTCGGAAGCACATCTTTCAAATATTTTGGATTGTCGTCAACGAGAAGTATTTTGGCAATAGAGGACATAAGAAACCAATAAAATAAACCTTAAAATTAATAAATACCAATATTTTTATTATAACAATATTTTTTAAGAAAAAAAGGGGGGAAATAAGAGAAAAAATATGTTATAATTTTATCTTGATTTAGGTGAGGGTTCTGAAATGTCTAAAGAATTAAAAAAATATGTTGAATTTGCGCTCTTGAAGGACGAATCAAAAGAACAAATTAAAGAAAATCTGATTAATGCAGGTTGGGCAAAAAGTCTTGTCAATAAAATTTTAACTGACTATGCGGGCTTGGATTCTGCAGGGGTCATTATTCCTGCGCCCAAGCAACAATTCAACCAAATTATCAAGGATATTTTTGTTTATCTTGTTGTATTTATTACTTTAACAATGACCTCATTTGCAATTGGGGCAATTCTGTTTAAATTTACAGATTTTATGTTTAGAAATTCGCTGACCAGAGCAAGCTATTCCTATATCGATATAAGCTGGGCAATTTCACAGCTTATCGTGGCATTCCCTATATTTGCATCTTTATCGTGGTTTGTCTCTAATGATTTAATAAATCATCCAGAAAAAAGGGAATCTCTTATAAGAAAAATGATGATTTATCTTATACTTTTAATTACTTCAATAACCGGTATTGTTGACTTAACTTCTGTTCTGACAACTTTCTTCAAAGGCGAACTAACCTTGCATTCTTTTTTAAATGCAGCTGTTGTTTTTGCTATAGTATCACTAATTTTCAGTTATTATTTCAACGAAATAAAGCAGGATGAACTATTGATTAAAGGAAAGAAAAACAATGGATAATTCTCAGAAAACAGCTTTTCCAAAGATATTATTTGTAGCAAGTTCATTATTTGTGGTTTTTGCTATTATAGCAGGTGTAATAGTGACAGGAGGTCCAGGCAAACAAAGAAAAATCCGCATGGATGAAAAAAGAGCCTCTATATTGGTTGATTTAGCTTCGGAAATTAACAAAGATTACAAATTAAATTCCAAACTTCCCTCTGATTTAAAATTTTTATCTGATACAGCTAAATTTAAAGATCCTGTTACTGCCAAGCTTCCAGATTATTCAGTCGTAGACAATAACAAATATAAGATATGCATGACCTTTGAAGTATCTAACAAAGAGGCAAAGGCAGGCGATTATAATTATGACAACAACAGCCCTTATAGTTATGACGCAAGGATTATTAGGCATAATGCCGGTTATTGCTGCGCTGTTTATATGAAAAACAAGAATTATGGGAAAAACGACTACTATGGTAACAAGGCTTTTGAATTAGTAGATTAAGAATGTGTCTGCAAAAATTAGTTAGATTTAATAATTAATATTTACTTTAACTATAAATAAACCGGCATTATCCCTGAATAAATTGTCATTAATCCCTAATTGCAATTGTTCTGCTCCTTCAGGAACAATTAAATTAATAGACTCATTACCAATGAAAAATGGGTAACCAACTATAACGCCTTTTGAATCTGCAAATGTTCCCATGAGAGCCATATGATTAATCTGCTCATTAATATAAAAGGACGGAAGAAATCCCGAATATGTAGGCATTGTTTTTTGATACCCATCAGCATTTGTTTTTCTTTCAGGATGCCCCTTTCTGTCAGCATATACATCTCCAAGTACATATTCAAGTGTTAAACTATTTCCAGACTTTACTTTTAAAATTGTCGGAGGCATTAGACCATTCTTTTTTACTCTAAATTTATGGATATAATTTTTTGATATATTTATTTTTGGGTTCCAGGGACCCGATTTACTATTTACAACAACATCGAAGCTATCTTGATTTGCATTAATATCAAAGCTCTTAGCTTTTACATTTATTCCGATTTCTAAGATGCTAATTATTATAAATAAACAGATTAAATATTTTTTCATTTTCAGCTTTTTATACTCCTGCTTCGCATATTGCCTTTTCATAATTTTTAAAAAATCCGAAATTTAATTTGAGGGCAGTATAATATAATTTACTGCAAAATATATTTTAATATAATGAATCAACTATCTTATTTTTTTGTTTTTGGCAAATAAAAAATCTATACCAGAATTAAAAGGTCTGTATCTAACACTTTGCTCCTTTCGTCTTAAAACGATTTTAACAAAGTGTTGCGTTTTCATTGCGAACCCAGACAAAACCCATTGTCGGCAATTCAGATTAAAAAATGACTTGCGTGGTTAAAGATTCCATGCTACATATATTATTGCCGATGTTTGGTTAGCCAAGTTCGTTTCTGTCTAATGGGGGCTATTAGCTCAGGTGGTTAGAGCGCACGCCTGATAAGCGTGAGGTCCCTGGTTCGAGTCCAGGAT
>DYOT01000077.1 GCA_020720345.1 Candidatus Caenarcanum sp. | reverse complement strand
GCTCAAGGCGTTTGCAGATAAAATCCAAAATTTAATTTAAGAGCGGTATAATAAAAAAATATATTAACCACTAAGCGCTTCTGCTCCGCTTACAACCTCAAGGAGTTCCTGCGTAATTGAAGCCTGACGTGCCTTGTTGTAATCAATAGTAAGTGTTTTAATCATATCTCTTGCATTGTTAGTAGCCGCAGACATAGCCTGCATTCTTGCCGCAAGCTCGCTTGCGGAAGCTTCTATCATTGCCTGATAAATCCTATTTGTAAAATATAAGGGAACAATTTTTTGCAAAACTGCTTCAACACTTGGCTCAAAAAGCATTTCTGATTCAATTTTATTATGTTTTTCCTCTTCAGCTTCAGGCTTTTGAGGGGCTATTACAACAGGTAAAAGCTGCCATAACTGCACCTGATAAACCAGAGTTGATTTAAAGTTTGTTGTAATTATTTCTATTTTGTCAATTTCATGATTTATACAGCTTTCAGCAAGATCTTCCGCTATCATTTCACAGCTTGCCGGCGTTGGAATAGCCGGAAGCTTTGTATAAGTTTTAATCACATCAAAATTATTTTTTTTAAGCGACTGAATGCCTTTTGTTCCAACTATAAACAGCTTAACAGCAAGACCTTCCTCAACAATTTCCCTGATTCTTGCTACTGCTTTTCTTACAACGCTGGCATTATATGCTCCCGCAAGACCTTTGTCCGAAGTAATTATTAACAGACCAACAGTATTAAGAGTACGCTGCTTTAATAACTCAGGATAATTATCAAGTGGATTGGGTGAAGTTACCTTAACTTTGTCAATTTCAGGATTTTCAGCCATAAGCTTAATAAAAGATTTAGCAAGTTCAATGGCGTATGGTCTAGATGCCTTAACCTGATTTTCCGCCTTTTTAACTTTTGCGGCAGCAACCATTTTCATAGCCATAGTTATTTTCTGGGTATTCTTAACACTTTTTATTCTGTTTTTTATAAGTTTTAAGTTTGGCATGGGTTTTAATCTTCTTCAATAGTTCATTTAAACGTAATTAAGGGTGGGTTACCAAGTCATATAGAAAAAATCCCGCAAAAATTATAATTGACAATCCAAAAATTAATTCGTATATCATCATTGAAGTCATTATCGCAACTCCTTTATTAATCTTCTAATTTTAATATGCAAATAAAAAATTATAACAAAAAAAACTATTATCCCAAAGACTCCCATGGGAATTATAAAAACAACTTTTGGAATATTTACAAAAGACCAGCTAACACCACCTCCAAGTAAAAATGAACTTGTCCAAAATAGTGTTAAAAGATTTCTATAATATCCTATTTTTTCGGTTAAAAATTTTTCGTTCATAAATTATTATACCTAATTATTTAAAAAGATGTAAAAATAAATTCTTTATCGCTGTAATAACTTTCAATATTAATTTACTCTTTTATAAAACGTGATTCTTTGAACTTTAAAAGTTCATTTTCTATTGCTTTGTTATCTTCTTCTGTAGGTTTTTGAGCGGAAGCCAGTTTTTGCTGAATTTCATGAAGCGTTGTCTTAAGATAAGCAAACCATTCTTTTTTAAATTCCGCTATTCTGTCAGTTTCCACATCATCAAGTATACCTTTATTAACTGCAAAAAGTATTGTGTATTGTTCCTGCACTGATAACGGTTCATACTGAGGCTGTTTAAGCGCTTCTATAAGTTTCTGTCCACGTTTTAACTGATCCTGTGTAGTTTTATCCAGGTCGCTTGCAAATTGAGAAAATGCTTCCAATTCTCTATATTGCGCAAGATCTAGTCTTAGCTTACCAGCAACAGCTTTAATACCAGGAGTTTGAGCAGCACCGCCAACCCTTGATACAGAGATTCCGGCGTTAATTGCAGGTCTTATCCCTGCATTAAAAAGATCAGTTTCAAGGAAAATCTGCCCGTCTGTAATACTGATTACGTTTGTAGGAATATATGCGCTGACATCGCCGGCCTGTGTTTCAATTATAGGCAAAGAAGTCATACTTCCACCGCCTAATTTATCGTTGAGTTTTGCAGACCTTTCAAGAAGTCTTGAGTGCAGATAGAAAACGTCTCCAGGATATGCTTCACGTCCCGGTGGTCTTCTAAGAAGAAGGCTCATTGCCCTGTATGCCCAAGCGTGTCTTGTAAGATCATCATAAATTATAAGAACATGTTTTCCCTGTTCCATAAATTCTTCACCGATTGAAGCTCCGGCAAAAGGCGCAATATATTGAAGTGGCGGTGATTCTATAGCAGCAGCCGCTACCACTATCGTATAATCCATAGCTTTATTTTCTTCAAGAGTCTTAATTACTTGAGCTATGGTGCTTGTTTTTTGTCCAATAGCTACGTATATACAAATTACGTCAAAATTTTTCTGATTTATTATTGTATCAATAGCAATTGCTGTTTTACCTGTTTGTCTATCGCCAATAATTAGTTCTCTTTGTCCTCTTCCTATCGGTGTTAAAGCGTCAATAGCAGTTAAGCCTGTTTGAAGCGGTTGATGAACCGATCTTCTGCTGACAATACCCGGTGCTATTTTTTCAATTGAACGTGTTTTTGTACAATTAATTGGACCTTTTCCGTCAACTGGTTCACCTAGAGGATTTATTACTCTTCCTATAAGGCTTTCACCTACAGGAACGGAAGCAATATTACCTGTTGTTTTTACTATCATTCCTTCTTTAATATGGATATATTCACCCATAATTACAACGCCAACGTTATCTTCTTCAAGGTTAAGAACCATACCGGTAGTTCCGTGTCCATCCTGGAATTCTACAAGTTCTCCCGCCATTGCTTTTCTAAGTCCATAAATCCTTGCGATTCCATCGCCTACTTCTATAACGGTTCCAATATCGGAAACTTCAAGCGAGCTCTCATATTGTTCTATTTTACTCTTGATTATCGAGCTTATTTCATCGGGTCTAATGCTTACCATAAGTTTTCCTCTTTATATTAACTGTTTTTTCATAGTTTCAAGCTTTGTTTTTATACTGCCGTCAATGATTTTATCTCCTATTCTGACAATCATGCCGGCAATTATTTCCTTGTCTATAGTTGTTTCTATTATTATTTTTTCATTAAAAATATTTTCAAGCTTTTCTTTAAGCCTGTTTCTGGTCTCTTCGTCAATTTCAACAGCAGTAATAACTTTAGCAGTTGAAATATTACGTTTTTTATTAAGATGTTCTTTGTAGTGATCCGAAATAAGCGATAAAATAAAAATTCTATTCTTGTCTATAAGGAGTTTTATTAAATTAACCGTATAAACAGAAATATAGTCCTTAAAAACCCTATCAATTATTTCTTTTTTATCATTTATCTGAATAAGAGGGTGTTCAAGAAAATCTTTCAGATCTCTGTTTTCTTTTATTGTTTGTTTTACAAGGGCAAGGTCAGTATTGAATTTATCAAGCTCATTATGCTTTTCAGCAAGCTCTATAAACGCAATTGAATATCTGTCGGCTACTATTGATAAATTAAATACTTTTGCTTCGCTCATTGTGGTTTATATTTCCTGTTTTGGTATGTTTTCTATAAATTCATCTATATATTTTCTGTGAAGTCTATCATCTATAGCCTGTTTAATGTGTTCTTCGGCTATATAAAAAGCAGCGTTTGCAACCTGAGTCATAATTTCGCTGGAAATAACCTGTTTTTCTGTTTCCAGCGAGGCTACAGCTTTTTTATGAAGGTCTTCGGATTTTTCTTCCGTGTCTTTTTTGATGCTGAAAGAAAGACTGTTGGCTACCTGTTTGCCTTCATCAATTATTTTTGTTATTTCCTGCTGGACGTTTGCGACTTTAATCTTTGTTGCATCAAGGTGATTTTGCTTAAACTTCTTTTCATCTTCAGCGTTTTTAATTGATTCAGCGATTTCAGAGCATTTTTTTTCTATCATCTCGCCTAGCTTAACCTTTTTTATCAGCCAAACAACAAAGGCAAAGACTATTAAAAAATTTATTACGTTTGAATTGAATATATATGTCATTATGTTCATTTTTACTGCCTGTTAAGAGCTTTTTCAATAACTTCAGGGGTTAAACCAGCCATAGGTATTTCTTCGCCAAGTATTATACCGGAAATATTCCGTGCATACCCGGCTATTTGATCCTTAAGAGTATCTATAGCATGATTTTTTTCTTCCAGAATAATTTGTTTTTGTCCGCTGACAAAACTGTTTACATCCTGTTTTTTTGCTTCCAGAATACGGTTTTTTTCGGCATTTGTTTCGTTTAGTATTTCAGTAGTGTTTTCAGTGGACTGCTTTTGAGCTTCTTTTATCTTAGCCTGATAGTCTTTCGCAAGGTTTTCTGCTTCAATAATAGCTTCTTCCGCTCCTGTTTTATTTTTAAGGATATAATCAAGCCTTTTACGCCTGATATCATTGAGCGGACCATAAAGAACCCATTGCATAACAAACGTAAACACTATGAAACTTGCCATAATAACAAACAAAGTCCCGTTTATAGTGAGTAATCCGCCTTCATGAGCAGATTCTGCATGCTCACCATGAGCAGCGACAGCTGTTTCCGCATGAATATTTGAATCAGTGTGTATGTTGTTGACTTCTTCGTTCATTTTGTTTCCCTGCTTTTGCGTCACCCTGAATTTATTTCAGGGTCTTTCCAGGACATTCTTATTATTAAATTTCTTAATCGGGAAGATGCTGGAATCCTTCGCTTCTTAATAAGTATACGATACATAAAACGAGTACTTATCAGGTGGCAGTTGCCATTTCAGCATGACAATATTTTGTTTTTTTATCTGATCTTTCTAGAACAGTTTGAATACGTATTTTGCTAGTAATACACCTAAAATTGCGTATATAACAAGCACTTCCATAAACACGATACCCAGAATAAGCATGTTTCTGGCGTTAGCTTCAACTTCAGGCTGGCGTGCCACAGCGTTAATCGCTGCTGATGTAGCTATTCCAATACCGATTCCGGGTCCAATAGCCGCAATTCCCAAGCCTGCTATTATTGCAAGTGTTGTTAGACCTTGAGTTTCCATTTGATTTTCCTCCGTATACTATTTACTAATCTGATTACGTATGGATTAATGATGTTCTTTGGAAGTTGCTGCCGCAATGTAGTTTGTTGCGAGTACAGCAAAAATATATGCCTGGATGAATGCCACGAATAATTCAAAAAGCATCATCGGAATAGGCGCAAGTATCGGGACAAGACCAATTAAAATAAGGATAATCAACTCTCCGGCAAGTATGTTTCCAAATAGCCTGAGAGAAAGTGAAAGCGGTCTGGTAAAATCTTCCAGCAGGTTGAACGGAAACATGAACCACATTGGCTGTAAATAATGCTTAAAGTACCCAAAGCCTTTTTCAAAAATTCCCGATCCTATATAATATATAGAAACAACAAAAGCAAGAGCCACAGTAGTATTTATGTCATTTGTAGGCGCAGCCATTTCTCCGGGAAGCGGAAACAGTCTCCAGGGGACTTGCCCTTCGAGGTTTGCAATAAATATGAAGAAGAACAGGGAAGCAATAAAAGGTACATGCTTTAGTCCATCTTTGCCCATATAGCTTTTAACAATACTTTCAATAAAGCCTATTGCAAGTTCTGCAATAGTTTGTACTTTTCTAGGGATAATTTCGAGCTTTCTGGTTGCTAAAAACGCAAGTATAACTAAAACTGCCATTGCAATCCATGCGGTAACAGCCGTATCCATGTTGACAGAAAAATTGCCAAAATTAGCTATCCAGTGTTCACCTACGTGTATTTCCAACTCTTATTTTCTCACTACAGACTGCCAAAACTTGTCTAATTTAAATTTGAAAACAAATTTATTCAAACGTGTACTTAATAAAATAATATATGTTTAGTAAACCATAAAACTTGGTTTTAGGCTACAAGAAATAACAAAAAATTTTCCAAAGATTATTCGGATAGTTCGTTTTCACAAATGTTTAAAAGGTTTGTCCCTGTTTGGGTTGGAAGATTGGAACACAGTTCAATAAGCACTCTATCCAAATCAGGGCTTGCTATGACAATTTCCAGAATCAAATTAGGGTTAAGCAGCACTATCTCATGATAATCCAGATCATCTCTGTCTATAATTTCAAATTCTATAAAATCCTGCCCGACATATTTGATTCTTCCGTACTCCGAAGTATCTCCCCACTTCATGAAAACGATTTGTCTTTCATATGATTTTAATTTCTGAGTTAAATACATTTAAGTTTTATTCCTCATAATAATAGTTTTTATCCCTTCCCAATAAAATTATTCTTTAAGAAACACATTAAGTCAAATATTTTAAGAAAAACTTAATTGTTA
>DYOT01000305.1 GCA_020720345.1 Candidatus Caenarcanum sp. | reverse complement strand
TTATCGCTTTGAACGAAGAATATTTAAACAGCTAAAAATTAATTCCCCTTTTTTTCAAGGTTTTTTATATATTTATTGAGATTATCAACTTCTTTGGTACTCATAAAGCGGAATTTACCTTTTTTAATCGAACCTAAAGTAACACAGGCGTGCTCTGTACGCTTTAAAGCAGTTACAGGATGTCCGATAAAATCAAACATATGCCTGATTTGTCTGTTGAAACCCTGATGCAGAATTATTTCCAGCGTAGTTTCGTTATTGTTATAATCCAGAATTATTCCTTCGGCATATGCAGTTTTACCTTTTTCCAGTTCGATGCCTTTTTTGAATTCAAGCAAATCATTTATTGTAACCCTGCCTTTTGCGACAACCCTGTATACTTTTGGGACATGTGCATTAGGATGAGTAAGCTTTTGTATAAGTTCTCCGTCATTTGTTAATATCAAAAGTCCGGTAGAATCTTTATCCAGCCTCCCCGCAGATCGTAGTGTCCTTAAATTTTCAGGAAGATTTTCATAAATAGTTTTTCTGCCTTTTTCGTCGCTTCTTGTGGTTATATAACCGGGGGGTTTGTTAAACACTATATAAACCATTTTTTCCGGTTCTAAAAGCTTGTTATTAACTTCAACTTCGTCTTTTTCTGTAACAGAAATTCCCGGTTCGTTCACAACTTTACCGTTAACTTTGACTTTTCCGGCTTTTATCAGCTCATCTGCGGCTCTGCGTGAAGCAATTCCGCTTGACGCTATGTATTTATTTAGTCTGATTTGATTTAACATTTTTAAATAATTCCAAATTAAGCTGCTTTGCGTTGTCATCAATTATAATTTCGCATTTGAATTCTCTAGCCATCTTTTCTGCCTCAATAAGGTCATCAGGTCCCCAGATTGACCAGCCGCCTTTGACTTCATTCCCTACTCTAATTTCTATTCTATCACCAAAAATATGCATTTTCCTTCCCGGATGAGAAGTCATTCTTACTATTTGACGATTTACCGCTTCTTCAGGATCTATATTTAAAACTTTTAGAGCGATAAGTAAACATGAAAAAGCATCTTCCAGCTCATTTTGGGCTTTTTCTTTGTCGCCCTTTAAAAGCGCCTTAAGACTTTCTGCGACTTCTTCATTAAGATGGCTGATAGCTTCAGTTTCAGAGGCAGTTTTATATTTTCTGTTTTCCCAGATTAATTCGATTGCTTCTTTTAATTCCATTGTTT
>DYOT01000076.1:1706-6349 GCA_020720345.1 Candidatus Caenarcanum sp. | reverse complement strand
TTATCAACAGAAATATCAAGACAAACCGGATTTTCGCAGGAAACCTGTCTTTTATCCCACAGGCATGGTCTGCATTCAAGATTTTCCGCCGTTACTGCAATAAAATTCGGATCTTGAACAGGGAATAATTTATACTCGTCAGTAGGTCCGAATAAAGCAACTGTACGAGTTTTTACGCCAACCCCGATATGCATCGGCGCAGAATCCACACATACAAGCAAATCCGCAAGTTTAATTATCGCCGCAAGTTCAATTATATTAGATGTTTTTTCTGTCAAATCAAGTAAATCTTCTGACAGCAAGTCTCCGAGCTCTTTTTTTATTTCAGAAGACACTTCCCTGTCATCAGCTCCCCCTGTCAGGATTATTCTGTATTTTCCTGTCTGGACAAGCCTTTTAGCAAGCTCTGCCCAGTTTTTAACATCCCAGAATTTTAAAATATTTTTTTGAATACTGAGTTTGCTCACACCGGGGTGAATTACAATTACTTTTTTATCTGTATTTTTGATAATTTCTCTGTATTTGTTAACTGCTTCATCAGGCACATTAATTTCGGGGTGGCAGCCGCCACCTTTGCTTGGTTGCTCGCCATTAACGGCGTTACGGTCAGGCAAAGCCTGTCCTTCAGCCTCAGCTCGCAATCCGCTTATAGAATTCTCATCCTTCAGATATTTACTAAAATCTTCGTTATGACCATCGAGAGAACCGCTGCACTCTTTAAGAGCTTTAGCCAGATCGTGATACATATTTACCGCATATTGCTGTTTATTTAAAGGGACTGCTTTTGTCAGCAAAAGACTGCTCAATACACCGCTATAATAGCCAATTCTGGTTTTTATACCTGTTAAAAACAATAAAATAGCCACTTGTTGTGAACTTCCCGATGAAACAACGATATCGAAATTTTGTGTCCATACTTTCAGCAGAAATTTAATTATATTTTTGTAAATATTCCCGCTTCTTGGTTGCCGGCGATAAACGGCGTTACGATTGGGCAAAGCCCCCCCCTCAGCCTCTGCCGGCAATCCGCCTTTAATATCACAAATTATTGTTTCGTCTATTAAATCTGTAAGTTCTCCGACCGATGCGCTTCTTGGCTCTGTAGCAAAAATTATATGAGAATCAGGATAAGCTGCTTTTACTGCTTTAATTGTGGGGAAAAATAATATCTGGTCGCCCAATCCGCCAAAATTTATAAGAAGTATTTTAGTTTTTTTCATTTAAATCAAACTAACACTCTTTGTTTATTAATTTCACTTTTTAATTGATAAATTTTTGATTCAATACACTCGGTTTCTTTCGGATTTTTCTGTTTTAAATTTTCATACCCTTCAAGAAGCCCTTCCAAAATGTTCAGGCATAGCTTTTTGCACAATTCTTCCCTGCTGTCTTCGCATGGAATTGCATTCATTTCTGCTTCGCAGCATTCCTGCATAGCTGTGCTTATCGCCGGTTTTTCCAGTAAGCCTGTTGTCATAATATTTACCTTATTAACCTTCTTGCCCTTATCTAAATTACTATTCTTATTTTATTTAAAACACCTGAATAAAATAATTGCTAAAAAATAATTTAAATTTTACATATTATAACATAACATACTTTAAGTGTATTTTGTACAATTTATAGTGAGATTTTAAGCATTTGTAAAGTTCATTTTTTATAAGAATGCATACCCACAGCAAAAATTGCTATCAGCATCCAAAAAATTAAATTTATCTGCGGTCTGTAAAAAACCGTATCCACAAGCCCGTGAAGCATCATTCCGATTATTCCAATCATGCAGGCAGAAATTATTATTTTTTGCTCTATATTAACTTTTGAATGAACCATTTTTGCCCCTTTTTCAAAAACCATATATAAAAGCCAGCCAAATGCGAGCAAGGCAAAAATCCCGCTTTCTACAGCTATTTCCAGCGGCACACAGTACGCACCCAGCGCATCAAAGCCTGTCTTCATATAAAATCCGTAAGTAAGCCTGAAAACAGTATTTCCCGGTCCGATACCTATCAGCCAGTTGTCAAGAAACATTTGTATAGATGAAATCCATACATTCATTCGGAAAGAATTGCTGGAATCTGCTCTCGCTGCAAATATTGATGCGATTCTATGCTGTAAAGCCGGTGAGGCAATTACCGCAAGAATTACAAGGGCAATTCCCACAAAAACTATTGCCAGCCAGAGATTTTTTATATCTTTCCTGTTGCTGTAATCATGCCAGATTATATGTCCTGATATTGCAAGAAGCATCGCTAACATTCCTGCAATTGCGATATATGCACCTCTTGAGCCGGTAAGGACAATAGCAAGAAATATGGAAAGAGCTCCAATTCCGGTATAAACAGAAATCCTTACATTTTTCTTTGTTAAAAAATAAAAAAACATTCCCACCGCTGATGAAAATGAAGCTATAAGATAACCTGCAAGTAAATTAGGATTATAAGGTTTTAAAGTTCCATAAACCCTGTTCATAAGCTGTTCGGGATTAACTCTGGTTGTGTCCTGCCAGGAAGCCAATGCGTCTACTCCATTAATTTGCTGATATATTGCATAAAATGCTTCAAGAGACGCAGTCAAAGCAATTATTCCCATAAAATAAAGCGTTTTTTTCGGATTAGTTTTCAAAACATTATAAATAGCCAGATACGTGCCGAAGTAAATAAGCGTTTTAGCAAAGCCTTTAGCGGCAGCCAGCGGCAAATATGAATAGGTTACGCTTAATCCCGCTATCGCCAGATATAAAAATATAGCTTTATCAAGGCTGTTAAAAGAAACTTTTGCACCTTTTTCCAAGCACAGCTTTACAAAATACATAACAAAGCTCAAAAAACCAAACAGACCAATTATCCCTGTAGGAGCAACCGTAATTAATGCAAGCATCAATGTCAGCAAAATAATTATTATGTTATCAATATTTTTAACAAAATAACTCGTTTCCGCAGGTTTTGAAAAAACATTCTGAAAAAAGCCGAAAAAACTATTTATTATTTGCAATGTATAAGACATTTTAGTCCATAACTTTCACGTCAGATACGGTTCCGCCGACTTTATAGTCATATCCTTCCATTTCAACGGAAAGCCCCGTTTTAATCTTGTTTCCTCCTATTACCGGACCGTCAGGTGTGATTATAGCTGTATCTTTTAATGTTACTATAAAGTTAAAAGCATATGGATTGGTATAATCAGTAACTGCAATAGCTTGTAACGGGTTTTTGGGGTCTGGAATGCTTGTCAGGACGTTAGATTTTTTGACGTCAATTATTTCAAGTTTGGTATAAGGGACGTTTCTGATTGTAATAAAGCTCTTATCACCTATTTTTAAAATATTTGAGTTTCTGGAAAGCTTAACGCCTTTCATAAGGACATCAAACTGAAGCTGTTTTGTTCCCTGATTTACTTTTGAAGAAGTTAAAAATTTACCTGATTTTACAAGTGCTATTCCTGCTATCGCCAATATTATAAATAAAACTACAACTGCATCTATAATATTTATTTTCCCAAATATTTTCCCGTCTTTAAGCATTTTATTCTCCTCTCCCTTATTTCTTCAACATTATCCAACAGCAAGACATAAATTTGTCTCATTTTTCTTTTTATCTATTTGCGACAATTCTTTCATTATTTTATTTGCCAACAAATAAGCCATATTAACAGGCACAGCATTTCCCACCATTTTATATCCATCTGATAAATTATCATATATAAATTTAAAATCATCAGGAAATGTCTGAATTCTTGCACATTCTCTTATTGAAAGTCTTCTATATAAATGTTCTTTACCCTTAACAAATTCTCTCTTATCTTGTTCAATAAATTTCATTTTTGGTGCTTGCGGATGAATGGGAGCATGTCTTCCACCGGCCTGAATTGTAAAAGATGGTTCATCCCAGCTTCTAACCCTGTTTCTTGACATATAAATTGTTGAAAACCCTCCAGTCATATATTCATGGTTAGGAATGAAACAATTCTTATTTGTATAATTTTTATCTGTTGCAGGCAAAGCGCTATTTTTTAAATCTCCAATAGCTTTCTCCAATGTAATTATTTCATCAAAAGACTTCGGAAATTCAAATTTAATATTTAAATCATTTCTAAATCCAATAAAAAAAACTCTTTTTCTATCCTGTGGCACATTATAATTTACAGCATTTAACAATTTAAAACTTAAATTATAACCGGAATCTTTAAATAACTTTTTTATATTATTTAAAGATTCATTATGACGAGTTGCTAACATTCCAGAAACGTTTTCTGCCAAAAAAAATAATGGTTTTTTATCATTTAAAATTCTAATAAATTCATAAAATAATTGCCCCCTGGAATCATTTATTCCCCTTAATGCTCCTGCTTCACTCCAGCTCTGGCATGGCGGACCACCTATTATACCAATACAATCAGGGATTTCTTTGGAAGAAATATCTCTGATACTTCTCGTGTCTAAATTTGTTTTAGAAAAATTATATCTATGCGTATCCCAAATAGTTTTATCATATTCATTAGCCCATTTAACATCAAATCCAGCCAATTCAAATCCTTTATCCAGCCCTCCGGCTCCTGAAAATAAGCTTATTATTTGATTATTCATAATAATACTCCATAAAAACAGCATTTAATAAATCCGCAGGATTATTAGGGTTTTTTATTTT
>DYOT01000076.1:0-1606 GCA_020720345.1 Candidatus Caenarcanum sp. | reverse complement strand
TTTTGTCTGATTTTTATTTTATCATCATAAAAAAAATTGGGTAATACTTAAAATAAGTAAAAAACAAGGGTTTAAATCTGGTTTTCTTTATTGTACATTAATTTGGGGAAGCCAGAAAACAATTAAGATAAGATGCGATTGGACAAATACTTAAAAGTATCACGATTAATAAAGAGAAGGACTGTCGCAAACGAAGTGGCTTCCGGCGGAAGGGTTTTTATAAATAACAAAGCAGCAAAGCCTGCCGCAGAAGTAAAAGAAGGAGATATTTTAAGACTCGAATATTTTAATAAGACTTTAATTGCAAAAATATTAAAAGTTCCTTCGGGAAATGTTTCAATTCAGGAATCTAAAGATTTATATGAAGTAATTCAGGATAACTAAAACCGGTAAGAGACAGGAAAAAAGGAGAAAAAAATGGTAACATTTATTGAACACATTCAGGCCAGACAAATTCTCGATTCAAGAGGAAACCCGACCGTTGAAGTTGATGTAATGCTATCAGGCGGAGCCGTTGGCAGAGCAGCTGTTCCATCAGGAGCAAGCACAGGAATGTGGGAAGCTATCGAATTAAGAGACGAAGACAAGTCAAGATACCTTGGAAAAGGTGTTATGCAAGCTGTTGACAACGTGAATGACACTATAGCAAATGAACTGGTAGATATGGACGCAAGCAACCAGTACGAAATTGACAGAACTATGCTTGAACTTGACGGCACAGAAAACAAAAGTAAATTAGGAGCCAACGCTATTTTAGGCGTAAGTCTTGCCTGCGCAAAGGCATCAGCCATTGCTCTTGAATTGCCTTTATACAGATATATCGGCGGCATAAACGCTACAACACTTCCTGTTCCAATGATGAACATTATTAACGGCGGAGCTCATGCAGACAACAACGTTGATGTTCAGGAATTCATGATTGTTCCTGTAGGAGCATGCAATTTCCAGGAAGCTCTTAGAATGGGTACCGAAACTTTTCACGCTCTTAAATCAGTATTAAAAGGCAAAGGTTATGCTACTTCCGTGGGTGATGAAGGCGGATTTGCCCCTAACCTTTCTTCCAACGAAGAAGCTATCGAAGTAATTCTTACCGCTATTGAAAAAGCCGGTTATTCAACTAACGATATTAAACTTGCTCTTGACGTTGCAAGTTCCGAATTTTACAAAGACGGCAATTATGTTCTTGACGGCGAAGGCAAAACCTTCTCAAAAGAAGAAATGGTCGGCTTTTTAAAAGACTGGTCAAATAAATATCCTATTATATCAATCGAAGACGGCATGAGCGAAAATGACTGGGACGGCTGGAAAATGCTTACCGATGAAATCGGCAGCAAAGTTCAGCTTGTTGGTGATGATTTATTCGTTACAAACACCAAAAAACTTGCTGAAGGCATTGTTAAAGGCGTTGGCAACAGCATCCTTGTTAAAGTTAATCAGATTGGCTCTTTAAGCGAAACTTTAGCAGCTATTAACCTTGCTCACAAAGCGGGTTATACAGCTATAATCAGCCACAGGTCAGGTGAAACAGAAGATTCAACTATTGCAGACTTGGCTGTTGCAGTAAATGCAGGACAAATCAAAACAGGTTCCGCATCAAGAAGCGACA
>DYOT01000304.1 GCA_020720345.1 Candidatus Caenarcanum sp. | reverse complement strand
GAAGTTATTGCCTAATTTTTTTTATACTTCTTATTTAAAACACTGTATTTATCATAATAAGCCACAGGATTTTCCAAAGATTCCTTAAAAATTGACTCCACTTTTACAAAAGCTTTTACAATTTCAGGATCAAATTGGGTATCAGCGCAATTTTTTATTTCTTCAAGAGCTACTTCATGAGGAAGCCCTTTTCTGTAAGACCTGTTTGAAGTCATAGCATCGTAAGTGTCAGCGATGGCAAGAATTCTTGAAGGTAAAGGTATTTCTTTTGACATAATACCGTTTGGATAACCTCTTCCATCCCATCTTTCGTGATGACAGCTTGCCCATAAAGCTACATTGCTCAATCCCGGAATACTACTGAGTATTTTTTTGGCTTTTGGCGCATGTTCTTTAATTGATTCATATTCTTCGTCAGATAGTTTTCCTGCTTTGCACAAGATTGATTCTGACACACCAATTTTGCCTATGTCATGAAGTAAACCTGCTGTTTCTATTTCTTCAATAAAACTTTCTTCAAGGTTTAATTCTTTTGAAAGAATTAATGAAAATAATGTTACTCTGTGGGAATGACCATGGGTATATGTATCTTTAGCATCAAGAGCGCTGGAAATTGACTTTATAGTTGTAAAAAACAATTCTTTCAAGTCCTGAAGTAATGTATTTTTACTTAAAGTAAGCTCATAAGCTTCTATCCCATGCTGTATAATCATTTCAAGCTCATCAGGTTCAAAAGGTTTTGGAATATACTGGAACAATTTACATTTGTTAACACCGTCAATCATTGCTTCAATATCACTGTATCCAGTAAGGAGCATTTTAATTATATTCGGATATTTTTCAGTTACATTTGCTAGAAACTCTGTACCCGTCATTCTGGGCATACGCTGATCACTAATAATAAGGGAAATATTATGCCCTTCTCGTTCAATTACTTCAAGAGCTTCTTTGCCGTCTCCAGCTGTAAGAATATGAAAATTCTTCCTTAACGTTCTTTTTAAAAGCTGCAAGTTATTTATTTCATCATCAACGATTAAGATTGTATGCTTTTCTTTTTCCTTATCTTTTTCAGCCGCTTCAAAAACAGGTTTTAATTTTTCCAAATTGTTATCATCGGTTTGAAATTGTTCTGCTAAAACCATAGTAATTTTCCCCTTTTTGCCACCTTAATTTAATATATCGGTCGCAGAAAATTATTCTTTAGAGGAATGGGGAAAATTGTAACTTTTCTTATT